>JANWIQ010000074.1 GCA_025449795.1 Minisyncoccota bacterium | reverse complement strand
TACTGCTTTGGGATTGTCATTTGTTGTTATGACAACAAGCTTCTGGCAACCACTCTCTATTGCAACTTTTTCTACTGCTTCCAAAAGCAGTGTCCCAATTCCCTTCCCTGGGATAAGAGAATTGATTGATGTAATTTCGCATTCTTCGTTGTGAGTGTTGTAGGTAATTAGCCCTACTTTTCTTCCTTCTTCTTCAGCAATAAATCCATACAAACCAGATAGTTCGACAAGCTTCCCTCTACTTACCATCCTCGTTGATCCCCATAAATTCGTGAGTGCTTGAGAGACCCACGAAGTATCGTTTGGCGTAATGGGACGAAGTATCATAGGGACTTAATTCTGTTGAATGTGTAGAGTATACCAACGCCTAGGACGATGGAGACAAATGAGTAATTAATGATAGGTAAATGGTCAAAAAGTGACCAGAGTCCTCTCCACACAAGTACTACTCCCACAATAACAACAATTGGGAAAAGAAAATCATTCTTTTTTACTTTGGTAATCGTAGAGTGGAAGATATTTGCTGTAGTAATTTCCTCTGTAATCTTCCCCATTTTCTTTACCTCTTCAGTAACCTGGGTTTCTATCTCTACATCTGTTTTTTCATCTGTCGCGACAGCAGCAAGAATAACTTCTTGTTTCTTCTCTAACTTTTTTTGTTCTGCTATCACTTTATCCACTTTATCCAAGAGTTTGTTGAGTTTTTGTGTAGGCTCGGACATGTATTAATAGTAAAGGTTTGCATTGTAAAAATCAATGGAGTGTATAATATACTAACTTATTATACAGAATATACGTGCTCTTACGCGCTGGGCGTGTAAAGCCACCTTGCATGAAGGTACTTTCTGTAGGACAATAGCTATATGAAGCTGTCTGTATCAGCATCTCAACTCAAGTCTTTTTGGCATTCCCACCATATCATTGTGCATAAAATTACGGTTATATTCACCATATCGCTTTTTGTTTCGGTTTTTTCTATCACTATTTTCTTAGCAATTACTTCTGCCAAAATATCACAACAACTCGTTTTGACAGAAAAACAAAAACAGAGTATTTCCTTTGCACTTGCGACATTAAAAAATCAGGACCAATATAAAAGGAATGAGACGCTCCAAGCAACGATACGTGCGATAGAAAAAACCTATGGGCAAAGCGTAGGTCTCTACCAAAATATATTGGATCTAGAAGCGCAAAAAGTAGATGTAAGCACTGACCTACAGTTATTTACCAATAGTCTTGCTTTTCTTTCCAAAAGAAACTATTCCTCTGCAAGTGCAACCCTCTCGCTTTTGCAAGATAGTATTACTGCAAAACAGCAAAAATTGGCTACAGCAAATGTTCCCCAAACTCTACCCGATGCTCCATCGAGCAATACCCCACCCGGCAGTGGATATAGCGTACAAACTGTGACTACAGATAGAGGTACTTTTACTCTAAGCATTATTGCAGCTGATGTAGGAAGTTCGCGCGTTATCGTCGATACTGCTTCCGATGGAGATTGCAGCAATAATTGCCCTACCCTCCCCCTAGATGCCTATATATCCCGAAGCGGCGCATATGCAGGAATAAATGGCAATTTTTTCTGTCCGATTGATTATCCCAGTTGCGCAGGCAAAACAGGATCTTTTGACCTTTTAGTAATGAACAAAAACAAAGTCTACCTTAACTCGAGCAATAATGTCTACAGCACCAATCCTGCAGTGATTTTTGGCAATGGATTTGTCCGTTTTGTCTCGCAAGCTTCTCAATGGGGTCGAGATACCAGTGTCGATGGAGTACTTTCCAATTTTCCATTACTTATTTATGGTGGCAATATTGTTTATTCCGGGAGTGATGACCCAAAATTTGGCAGCAAAGGACCACGAGGATTTGTGGCCAATAAAGGGAATACGGTGTTTATCGGAGATGTATTTAATGCAGATATGTCAGATAGTGCTGCTGTTATGAAAGCACTTGGTATGGATAATGCGATGAATTTAGATGAAGGAGGATCAACAGCCCTCTGGTACAGCGGATATAAAGCAGGACCTGGCAGAACTATTCCCGATGCAGTATTATTTGTGCGCAAATAGGTAGTTTGTTATTGGTTCAGAGTAAAAGAAAGAAATTTACCATGAACGAATACCTGTGCACTAATTCAGTTCCCAATCCTTAAATCCCAATTCTTTCATTTTTTCTAAAGCTTTTTCTTCAGAACCAAATTGCTTTGTGAATGCTTCTTTTGTCTCTCGTACGTCATAGGGAAAAACAATCCAGCTATCTAAATTCCTTACCCAAAAGTCCGGAATAACTGTGGTGTGAGGTTTTGTGTAGGGAGAGGCCGTGTATGCTTTGCTTATTGGCAAGGTCGCAAGGTAGGACAATGCCCTTTTATATGTCTTGCCCGTATCGGATACTTCATCTACCAAAAGGATTTTCTCCCCTTTAAATTCTCGAGGACTCACCTGGGTAACAATTGGTTCGCTTTGTTGTTTCATATCCTCGTAAGACTCAATCGCAATATGGGAAATTGGCAATTGCAAAAGGTCAGAGAGGATCCGGCTGACGACCATACCCCCACGGGAAATGGAAATAATTTCATCGACGTCTGTCCCTTCTATTTTTTTGGCAAGAGTAATCGTGTCTTTTGCCAAATCTTCCCAACTCATTTTTGTAAACTTCATAGAATTTTTTTTAAGTTTTACGTTTTATATTTTATGTTTCTCTAGAACTCTCCTACAAAACTTATTTCTGTCTGCATGTCTAAATTGAGTTGTTGTTTTACTGTTGACTGAACCAAGTCTATTAGATCCCGCACATTTTTTGCAGTGGCATGATGCGCATTGACGATAAAATTTGCATGTTTCTCAGAAATTTTTGCGCCGCCAATCATTTTCCCTTTCAGTCCCACTTTTTCAATAAGCCTCCCTGCTCCATGTCCCTCTATTTTCTTAAATACTGACCCTGCAGAACGTATAGTGGCATTTGCTGGATGTTTTTCTGCACGCCATTGTACATTTGCATGAATTCTCTCCTGGATAACTTTCGGATCTTCGGGTGTTAACGTAAATGTCGCTGATACGACAACGTCATGAGTATCATGCAAGATACTGTAATCGTAGGCGAATTGGAAATAAGCTTGATCTGCATCTTCTTTTATCATTGATCCTTCATCATGTATCCTTAAAATGCTTGCATTTTTTAGTATATCTCCGATAAATACCGTCTTACTTCTATTCGGAGATAAAAAGTGCAAATTCTGCCATAATGCCCCGCCAACGCTGGATGGAATACCGGCAAAATGCTCTAGTCCCGACAACCCTTTTTGGGCAGTAAATTTGATAAGCTCTTCCATGGTTGCGCCTGAATCAGTGGTAAAAAGGACAGTATCAGTAGGGTTATTGAGGTTTTTAGGACTTTTGGAAGGTTCATTTGAAATTTGATATTGGATATTGGATATTTGAAATTCATTTGCATTGTTCTTTATTACTACTCCCCGAAACCCTCTATCGCCAACCAGAATATTTGCCCCTGTCCCCAAAACAAAAAATGGTAATTTTTTTTCCTTGGCAAATGTAATTGCTTCAATAAGTTGGTCTTGGGAATTTGCCTCTATAAAATAATCTGCAGGTCCCCCAATGGCAAAGGTGGTATAGGGAGCTAGGGTTACATCTTGTCTAATATCCATGAAGCTATTATCTCACAATGCTAGAAGATTTTCAGAAGACTCAGAAAACTCGGGAAACGAGAATTCCGGATTTTCTGATCTTCAGATTCGCTGGGACTCTGAGTATTCTGAGTTTTCAGGATCATGGGTTAGGAGCAATAACTAATGTTGCAGAAACACTGAGGGTCTTCCCATTTCTCCAGAGTGAAATGGTAATTGTCTCTCCAACTTTTTTTTTACTTATAACCGATGCAAGCTCGTGGTTGGCAGCAAGTTTTGTCCCGTCAATACCGGTTATCACATCGCCCCCCTGAATACCTGCATTTTGGGCAGGACTGCCACTGACCACACTTTGGATATATGCACCCTGGGGAATGCTATTCAAAATGGCAACATCCTGCGTGACGCTTTTATAGGAAACGCCCAAATATGGCACATTAAATCCGGTCTGATTAAAATTATTCAGAGAGTCTTTTACCACACTTATTGGCAGTGCAAAACCAATATTTTGTCCACTTTGCGCAACCGCAGTATTAATGCCAATGACCTGTCCGGAAGAATTTACCAAAGGACCACCACTGTTCCCGGGATTTATTGCCGCACTTGTCTGAATAACATTATTGAGATTTTCTACATATCCTTGATACGGATCGCCTGCTTGTACTCCCCGACCCAGACCAGAAATAACCCCTGTTGTCACAGTATTTCTGAATTCACCAAGTGCAGTACCGATTGCCACAACAAATTGTCCTACCTGCAAATTGGATGAATCGCCAAGCGTAACGGATTTGAGCGTCTCTGCGCTATTTTGCGAAGCGTCTATTTTAAGAACAGCGATATCATTTAAGGGATCCCGATAGATTTGCTTGACATCATATTGCTTGTTGTCTGCAGTAATGACCTGATATTTTCCCGATGTGTCTGAAACCACATGTTTGTTGGTAACAATAAGACCATCGACAGAAATAATAAAGCCAGAGCCAATGCTTTGCGGTTGATTTTGCTGTTGTTGGTCTTGGTTCCCTGGCATACCAAACATGGAAAATGGTCCAAAATTAAATTGGTCTTGCTGTGACGTTGGAGGAGCTGCCTGCTCACTAACGGTAACTACCGATGGCCCAACTTTTTTCACGTCGGCAATAGTAACCGATTCTTCGCTTTCTACTTTTACTGGTTGCGTTGGTGAGTTAAGGGATACAGAGGTGGTGTGGATGAAGCTTGGTAAATATGCTTCCCCAGCGCTCCAGATGGCAAGAATAATGAATAAAATACCAAGAAGAATTACCAATCGTTTCATGAGACAATAAATATTTTATACTACTTGCTGCATTTTCTCAAGTTTATCTGAAAATTAGCTGAATCCTTCGACAAGCTCAGGATAAGATTTATTGCGTGAGAACATCAATTGCTTTTTCTAGTTGCGTGTCATGGGATGGATCTTTTTCGTCCAGCGCTATAGTCACATCTGGTGTAAGTCCTTTGCCATGTACCCATGTCCCATTTGGTGTCAGCCATTTTGCAATGGTCACGTGCAACCCTACCCCATTTCCTAAATCCATTGCCTGTTGAATCGTCCCTTTTCCAAAAGAAGTATCTCCAACAAGCTGCGCCCTTTTATTATCTCTGAGCGCACCGGAAACAATTTCACTTGCCGATGCCGAGCCTTTATTAATAAGGACAATCATAGGAATATTCAAAAATTTTCCCGGCCTATTGACAAGAAGCGGCTGCTGCTGACCATTTCCACTATCCTGGATAACAACGGTATCTCCTTGCGGAAGAAATTCACCTGCAATAAATACTGCATCGGTCAGATATCCTCCTGGATTATCCCGAAGGTCTAGAATAATTCCCTTCGGGTGCATCTGTTGCATCTTTGGATACAGCGTATTTACCACAACAGTCCAATCAGTATTCGTATTATCGCCAAATTGGGAAAGTTGAATATAGGCAATGCTTTCATCTCCCTTACTTGATGTTTTGAGCGTATGATTTATCGCATCAATATCTTTAATTTGTTTTACCCATCCGTTGACGCTCTTAATAGTAATTGTGTCTCTGGTTACTGAAAGGTCGTGTACTGCAGTATCTCCCGCATGCATCACTGAAAGAATCACTATACTTCCTTTTGGTCCCCGAATTTTGTTGACTGCATCCGGCAATGCCCAATTTGTAGTAGATTGCCCATCCACTTTCAGGATTGCATCCCCTGCTTTTATTCCCATCTTTTGTGCAGGACTTCCCGCAAGAGGCGCTATCACAATAATTTGTTTTCCTTTTAGTCCTAGCTCCGCCCCAATACCGCTAAATTGTCCTGCCAACTGATTTTGAAAATTACTATTTTGTGTCGGAGGCAAAAACATCGTGTATGGATCCCCGACGCTTTGCACCATGCCGTTAATTGCTCCATAAAGCATTTTTTGTGGATCCACTTTTGATTTATCGTAATAATTTGTCGTAAGCTTATCCCACACATTCCAGAAAAGGCTAAAATCTACCAAAGAGGCACTCGTTGGCGGCTCTTTATTGATAACAGTAATATTTGGAGTATAGTGGCTCCACTCAAAAGATACTTTCGTAACGCCAAAAAAATATCCTGCGAGAAACGTAATAACAAGAAGAAGAAGAATTTGTAACCGTTTTGGGTTCATAGAAAAATTGTCATCCTGAACGCGGTGAAGGATCTTATTCTAGAATGGGATTCTTCGTTTCACTCAGAATGACAAGAACATTCTTATTATAAAAAGGTTGGAGAATAATGTCCAGTAGAAGAATTAAACGCGCTCTACAAAAGACATGAGGCCTAAGTGGCGTGCATACTTCACTGCGGTTGTCATACGTCTTTGGTGAAGCGCACAGAGGCCACTCTTCACTCTGCTGACAATTTTTCCTCTTTCTGTAACGCATTTACCTAAAGCAGTAACATCGTCAAACCAAGGTGTTTTTTTCTCAACACAAAAAAAACACTCTTTTGGTGCAACTACTTTTCTTTTTGGTCTTCGTGTTAATTGTTTTTTCGGCATATACATTAAATCCCCTAAAACGGGATATCGTCTGCTACTTCATCCCCAGACATTGTTTCTTGACCTGAAGCTGCAGCATCTTCTGGTGAAACCTGTACTTCGTCCTCTGGTTGTGGAGCTTTTTCGGCTTTTGGTTCTCCCTTTGGCTCTTCCGGTTCTTTTGAAACCTTTGGTCCTTCATAGGTGCTTCCATCGGTTCTTTTGCTATCCAAAATAAGCATGTCGTCGATGACGATTTCTACAATATTTTGTTCTACATTATTTTTGTCTGTATATTTCCTGTACGCAATTCTTCCTTCAAGGTATACTTTTCTCCCTTTTGCAAGAAGTTGCGAACAAAGTTCTGCCAACTTATTCCATGCAACAATACGGTGAAATTCTACTTCTTCTTTTTTCTCACCGGTATCAACTGTCCAACTTCGGTTGGTAGCAAGACCAAAAGAACAAACAGCTGCTCCACTGGGCGTGTATCGTAATTCCGGATCTCTTGTGAGATTCCCAATCAGTTGTACTCTATTCAAACTTCGTGCCATAATTATTTTACCCGTACTAATAAATGTCTCAATACTTCATCTTGCATAAGGACTCTTTTTTCAAAATCTGAAGGAACGGATGTATCTGTTTCTAATTTGAGGTCATAGAAATGGCCGCTTAATTCTTTCTTCATTGCATATTTGAGCGCTTTTGTTCCCCAATCCTCTTCTTTTGCAATTTTCACTTTGCCCAAAAATGCTTGAATTGTTTCAAGTAATTTTTTTCGATTTGGTTCTGTAACCGATGGTCGGACAACCAATACTAATTCGTAATGTCGCATATAGCGTATTTTATCATGATCCTATTTTAAATTCAATAACATCACCATCTTGCACAATATATTCCTTTCCCTCTAGCCTAGCTTTGCCATGTTCTCTGCTTCCTTTCCATCCATTATTTTCTACAAAATGCGCATACCCTACCACTTCTGCTTTAATAAATTTCTTAATAAAATCGGTGTGAATTTCCCCTGCTGCCATTTGTGCAGTAGTGCCTTTTTGAATGGTCCACGCCCGTACCTCTTTTTCTCCGGCGGTTAGAAAAGAAATTAAACCCAATCTTTCGTATGCTTTTTGGATAAGCCGCTCCAAACCCGATGCCTCTAGCCCCAACCCGTGCAAGTATTCTTTTTGTTCGGCTTCAGCAAGCGCTGCAAGGTCTGATTCTATTTGTGCAGATATCACCACAATATTTTCCCCTCCTGTGTCGAGTATACTAGCATATTCGACAGTAAGTGCTTCTATCTTTTC
>JANWIQ010000073.1 GCA_025449795.1 Minisyncoccota bacterium | reverse complement strand
TTACAGGATCTCGTCCCCTACTTTGAGCTTGAAATGATCTGCTGCAGATTTCCCCTGGACTACTATTTCCAAAAATCTTTTATCCCTCAGGCCAGAGCTTCCCACAATAAGCCCTGCTTCCTCATTGGGAAGATCTTTCAAATGCCGATAACACAGAAGTTCTCCAAATTTCATCTGGATTTTCTTTCCAGGCTCAAAGCCAATCTCTCCTGGCAATACAGTGGTTTTACAGTTACCAAAATTATCTATCCACCATATGGTCGGTCGTACATCTTCTACATTTTCGAAGGAATACTTCTCTGAAGGTACTTCTTCCCCTTCCCATACCCAGTTAGCAAGACGAGGCATATAATCATAGCTTCGAAATTGCGAGTTTACAATGATATTTCGCATATCCGAGGGAAGTTTTCCTTTTGCAATCATCGCATCCACGACAGTAGCAATATCGGTCAGCTGCAACTCTTTTGCAAGTCCAAATTTTTTTGCCAAAGAGAGCGTTTGCTCGGCAATGGTGGAGACAACAAGGGTTCTTTTGTACCAGAAGAAGCCAAACGGCGTGCCATTGGGCCACTTTTTCCCTCGCCCGTAGCGAGGTGCAACATTGACCATAATCACGCCCTCCTCGTGATCGGAGGCATCTATCATATCTATCAGGTTCCCTGCGCCTTCTAACTCATTCCACTCAATACCTACAGTGTGGATAGGTACGTTCCCAAAAAGCTTCGCAGCACGGGTAGTCTGTCGCCCCATGGTATTATCGTCGCGACAATCATTAATAATAGTAACAAACATAGGTTCTTTTAAGAGAGGTTCTCATTATAGCAAGTTTTTTTTGAATTGTCATGGCTTTTTACCTCATTTAGGGTTCAATTTGAAATTTAAAAATTAAAAATTAAAGAATAGGTCTAGCCATTGCTGCCAGAAGGGTTCTGCAGCTTTTTTTGTTTTTGCCCCGCTACTTGCCGTAAGGAGACTTTGGTCGATAAGAACCTGGTTTTCTCCTGGTTTTACCAAAAGAAGCTTATTGCGTGCTTCTTCATCGACAAATGCAGAACTCTTTACTTTTACAAACTCTTTTTGCAATTGCACCTGCTTTTTCTGCTCTTGCATTAGCTGCAGCTGGGCATTCGTCAGGAGATCTTGTTTGTGCCACAAAGTATAAATAGAAGATATGAGCCGAATAATGATAAAGGCCAAGATAATGATAATAATGATGAAGGAAATTCTTTTCATTGACGAAACAGAAAATAAGTGATATTATAGGCCACGAGTATGAAAAACATCACACTGCGGGACGCACACAAGGCCTTTACTGACTATCTAAAGTCCAATAATCGCTCCGGCGCTACCATTGTAGCATACGCAAAAGACATCGAGCAGCTTGTTGACTTCCTTACAGAACTCAAAAGAGCCGATGTTGACGAAGTAACCAAAGAAGATATTGAAGGCTTCTTGGGAAAGTTGTCTGAGAGTGGCTATACGCCAAAATCTGTTTCAAGAAAAATTAATTCAACCAGGACGTTTTACCGATTCTTAAAGGTAAATGAATACGTCACAGACGATCCTTCCCTTTTGGTTGCACATCCAGAATATCAACTTGCTGCACCCAGAATTCTTAATCCAACAGAATACCGCGCACTCAGGGACGCTGCACGAAATGATACAAGAATGTTTGCAATTATCGAACTTCTTTTACAAACAGGCATTCGAATTGGGGAGCTTGCAGAACTTCGCATGGAAGATGTTAGGCCAGAAGGCTTATATATCCGCCCATTTGAAAAGCATGAAGAGCGTGTGGTACCACTCAATAAATCTGCACGGGAGGCACTTGAGAGATATATGAAAACCCGTCCACAAGTTGTAGAGACACGGGTATTTATTACTAAGTCCGGCAGACCATTTCTTATCCGAAATATTCGCACCGCTGTTGAAAGGTATTTCAGGCTTGCAGAAATTAAGCAAGCAAAAGTAAACGACCTTCGCCATACCTTTATCGCCCACCACTTAAAACATGGCGTATCGTTGGTATTACTTTCCAAAATAGTTGGCCACAAGAGACTTTCTACCACAGAAAGATATCTGGAATTTGTCCCGGAGCGGGCAAAAGAAACCTCTTCCCTCACCGAGTTATAAACTAGATATTTGATATTAGAAATCCTCCCGTTTTGCAGATTAAAGTGTTTGCTGGTGCGCCCGGCAGGACTTGAACCTACGACACGGTGTGTATAAGACACCTGCTCTACCACTGAGCTACGGGCGCGTAGTGCAATTCTAGCAAAAGACTAAGGGAAAAGAAAGTTTAGAGTTTGGCGCGGGTCTGTATTTCTGCTTCCACTTGCTTAATATCTTTTGCATACTTCAGTCTGGACAATTCTTTAATAAGCTCTGCCACTCGCTCGTTCTCCATTGCCTTCTCCGCCTTCATATCACGCGTAAGATCCACAGAGAATGGGGGGACTGGCTCTCCACCCACCAATGTCCTTACATAGGCATTGTAGCGATCGATATTAATAAGGTCTGCTTCATTAAAGGTAGGTTGAAATTCATGTTGGAGATAATTTGCATCCTGGACACCCACCCGAAAAGAGGCAATCGTCCCGACATTGCCAAAGACTGCATTCTTCACTTCTTCTTGCATCTGGCCAGTAAACTGGTTAGCAACGATAAGATTGAGACGATATTTTCTTGCTTCAGACAAAATAACGGCAAAATCTGGGGTGGCGAAATTTTGAAACTCATCAACATAGAGGAAAAAATCTGTACGCTTATCCTGAGGAATATCCTGTCTACTCATAGCCGCAACAAGTATTTTTGGAATAAGAATAAGGCCTAAAAAGTTACTATTCTCTTCTCCCACTTTTCCTTTGGATAAATTAATGAGAAGCACTTTCTTATCATCCATAATTTTTCTAAAATCAAAACTGCTCTTTGACTGTCCAATAATATTACGCATCAGCTTATTCGTCACAAACCTACCAAATTTAGACACAATATAATCCAACACTTCTGACTTGTGGAAATCATTGGTTTGGGCTATCTGGTCTGTCCAGTACCGTTTCACAATCGGGTCAGTCACCTTTGGAAGAATTGCCTGGACAAATGCTTGGTCGGTAAGGGCACGCTGCACTTCAATAAAGGTACTACCAGCTTCATACATGACCGTCAACATCGCATTACGGATACCATGCTCCAAGCGCGGTCCCACAATACCGGTCTGATTTGGATCATATAATTTATAAAAGAGACCAATAATGCTACTTACCATATAGTGCTTTTGTTCTTCTGTATATGCCTCCATGATATTAATCCCCATAGGCCGCTGGGTATCGGATGGGTCAAACACAATCACGTCCTCTGCCCGCTCTGGCGGCACAAGGGGCAAGATACCTTCTACCAAATCGCCATGTGGATCAATCACACAAAGACCTTCGCCATTTCGAATGTCCTGCAAAATCATATCTTTCAAAAATTCAGATTTTCCAGTACCGGTCTTTCCGATAATATACATATGGCGTTGTCTATCTCCTTCACTGATATATACCGGCTTTGTCATGCCACGAAATGTACTCTTACCGATATATAAGCCTTCTGTGGCAATATTGGCTGGTGCCGGTGCCCTTTTTGAATTCACCCAAAAAATACCCGGCGTTGTTACTGACTTGTTGGGAAAATGAAAAATAGTAGCCAACTCATCGCTAGTCATCACATTGGTGAGCCCTCGAAGCGGCCAATATCGATAGAGAAAATCTTTCATGAAAAGTCCTTTAAAGCGTAATTTACTCTTATGGAATTCATTCATCCCATTAAAGGTAGCTAGGGCGCTTTCAATATTTTCCAGATGTGCTTCGGCTGCTTCTTTGGTAGATGAAGACACCACTGCGCGTATGACAACATCAAAGCCCGGCTTTCCCATTTTATTTTCAATTGCTTCCAATTCCTTTGGATCGGTGGCATACGTTGCTTTTTCTGGATTGGATTCCTCTTTTTTGATATGGCTAATATGTTTGCGTCCTGCTTTTTTCCACGAGTCACCTGCCGGAGATAAGAGGATTTGAATCGCAGCCCCCTCGCCTTCCTGCATTTTTCCGACAATTGCCGTAAGAAGAGACATGCCATCAACTGCCATATCTTTATAGACTTTTATGGGTTCATATCCATGCCCTTTCAGTGCTATGGATGCAAAAGCAACTTTGCCCTCTTCAGAAAAAATGTTATATTCATTTCCTACTACGCCTTTTTGCTTTGGATCATTTTCATCCACAATTGCGACATCTGCATCGGGATAGGTTCCATTGATTTGTTTTTCTACCAAATCCCGAAGCTTGTTGGGGACATGGACATAAAATCGTATATCTCCCGGTCTCCCGACAATTTCAAAAGAGACAAATTGGCGGGGCTTAAACCTGCTCCCTTTTGACATGCTCGCAAGAGACGCAAACATTTGTTCTGCTGCATCAATTTTTATTTCGTTATCTCTGGGAAGTGCTACCTGTAGCAGTACACTATCTAACGACGCTTGTTCCCTTTTTCGCCACTTATACCACAGAGTTGCCCCATACCAGAGGCCATACCCTACAAGTCCAACACCACATACCACAAGGACAAATACTAAAAATAGTCCTATTTCGATAAGTATTGTTTGGGTAGATGCAAAACCATTCATACTTTTTTCTCTTTCTTTTTATGAAATTCCACTATTTGTAATTGGCGTATGACCAGCATTGCCATCCATGCAACAGATAACTTCCATTTTCCATGTTTTTTTAATGTCTGGGTTGCCTGCGCTGCAGTCAGAGGCAGCGTAATTGTTGGCTCTACAGGAATAGGCACTGCTGTCCCCATAGGGGTAACCCCTACATCTGCAACCTCTGGTGGCATTTGCAACACCTCGCCTTTTGTTGGTTCAACACCCACTTCTTGCAGCTCGGTAGAAACAGTTGCTTCTGGCGCTGTCTCTTGCACAACTTGTACTGCAGGTTTTTCAATAGTTACTGCAGCCGCGTTTGCCTCAGTCACGTTCGACGTGGACGTGGGCGCTGTTTCTTTTCCTACAGGCGCCGCTACTGTGTAGCTAGTACCCTTGGGGTGCACAGAAGCGGGAGCCTGAACGGGTTGCTGTTGCTGATTGGGTTGCACAACGGCCTGAGCTACTGGTGGCACTTGTTGTTGCACATCTCCATTGGGATTTTGAATTTGGGATGTAGGATTTTGATTATTGTTTTGGGCAGTGTCATCCATATCATTATGATAGCATATTCAGAAGTTCGGATGGAACTCAGATAGAACTCAGTGTACCGGATAAATTCAGATAAACTCAGTGCGTCAGAAAGTCAGACTGTCTGATATATCAGAAAAGCTGATTCTCTGATTTTCCGAATTCATCTGAATCTATCTGGCCTACTGGTATACTGAGTGCTATCTGGATGTATCTGAAGATTTACCGTTCCGAAGCTTTAGCGGAGGACGACCATATTGTTTCTTTATTTCCCTCTTTGAAGTTAATGTATCTGCTCATGGTAAAGAAAAGATCAGATAGTCTATTAAAATACATGACGATTTCCTGAGGCTTTTCTTGTTTTTTAAAAAGTGAAATGACTCGTCTTTCTGCTCTTCGCGCTATAGTCCTTGTCATATGCAAGAATGCTCCTGCTTTTCCCCCACCCGGTAAGACAAAGTTTTTTAATTCCGGTATTTCCTCAGTCATGCTGTCGATAAATGTTTCAAAATCCGTAACCCTTTTTGCCAAGTGTTCACTCATCTCTTTATCCATTTTTTCTTTTGGATTGGCAAGAAGCGCGCCTATGCTAAAAAGGTCATCCTGGATTTGCACGAGTTCCTGCTTGAGCGGTTCTTCTGTAGCTGTGTCCAAAAGATGGGCAACCACTACCCCTACCTGGCTATTTAATTCATCCACGGTACCGTAGGTATCCACCCGGATATCATCTTTATCAACGCGTGTCCCATCAAAGAGTGACGTTGTCCCTTTATCTCCTGTCTTTGTGTAGATTTTCATATAAATAAATGGCTAAATGGTTAAATTGTTCTATTGTTTCTTCTCCCTTTGGGAGAAGGCGAGGATGAGGGAGCAATTTAACAATAAAGCAATTTAGCAATTTCTTAGATAATTTCTTTGTTATTTTATAAATCTAAACGATAACTTCTTACCGCTAACTACTCTTGATATAAATTCATAACTACCAAACAGTACTCCTGTATAGAAAAGGTCGCCTGCGATGGTATTTCTAAAGAATGGTAGTGCCATCACATACGCTTCCAGCATGCCGGAAAATGTTTTTGGATAGAGTGGTGTTGCATACCAAAAATTAAAGTTGGTCAGAAGATAAAAAATAGTAGACGAGAGAAGACTTGCCCCAATTACCGTACCCACCTGCTTATGTTTTCTCACCCACAAACCAATAAGTCCGATAATAACAAAACTTGCATATACCATGGGACTACTTGCATTAAAACCTAAGAAAATATCAGAGAGTGCCATTGCCGCAAGCGGCACAAGGATTGCATATTTTTTATTAAGGTATGCTCCTCCAAATAACGCCATGCCTGCAATAGGTGCAACATTGGGGATATGTGGAACAAGCCGCAGAATAACAGCAAGAACAATAAAAATAGTTGGGTTTACCAAAGATTGGATATTTGATATTGGATATTTGATATTGGATATTTTCATTATTTTCTCCAGAAATAGTTATACCCTATCTTCCCTATCCCCGCAAGGAGAAAAAGAAAACCAATAACAATAAATGCTATTGGAAAAGTATAATTCGTCACCCCGGCAACTTTAGTAGTTGTATTTTGTGTTGATGCACCAAGCACATTTTGTGTTGTTGGCATAGGAGTTGGCGAATCAATTACCGTTGCGTCTGCAATTGCAGCCGAAGACCCTGAGCTTGCCGAAGGTGTAGGAGTTGCTGTAGGAACCAAAGTAGGCGTGGGTGTTGGTGTTACAGTTGGAGAAGAACTAGTACTTGAGCTTGATGGCGTTGGTGTAGGAGTATCTGTCGGCGTTACTGTTGGTATATCAGTCGGCGTAGGAGTTACACAAGAAGTTTGTGGGCTTGGTAGGTTTAAATCCGAACTATTAGAAATATTTAATACCCAACTTTTACCAATTAATCCAATAAGTGCATGTGACGTTGTCATAGTATTTGATTCTAACTGGCAGGTATAATCAGGGGCATTATACTGGCATGATGTAAAACCTCCTCCATCTGTTATTGATTGCTGTTGTGGTGAAGTTGTAAGCCAAGTCTTCGCATTGTTTGCTTCTTGTGAATTTTGCATCCCCAATACATTGAGTGCCATGAGAGCCCACGTTGTAGAATCTGTGTCAGGAGCCGTTGTCCATGGATTTGTATCATAGAGAAATCCTCCTGTTAAAGGATCTTGGGTAGTTAACAAATAGGCTTTGGCATTCGCTATTGCATTATCCAAAGACAAATTGGTAATGCTATATTTTTTCGCGTCCGCAAGAGCTTGTACTGCAGCTGCAGTATCGTTGCCGTCACTACTCGCACCAACTGCATACCCGAAACCACCATCACAATTCTGATTAGCAAGAATAAAACGTAAGGTATTTGTCAGCATGGGATCTGCTTTATCGTCCCCATTTGCAATAAGCGCCAGAATACCAAACCAATCAGAGGCTTCATCAGTTGTGTCTCCAGGTGTATATTCAATTTGATTATGTATATAATACGTTGATTTAAGAGTGCTTATATAGCTACTCACATCTTGGCCACTTGCAACTAAAGCGAGTATCCACTTTTCCCATTCTGTAGCAGCAGAGCTTGTGGTGGGAGGGTTATTTTTAAGATAATCCACAAGGGATGGAGCGCCATCTGATGATTTTACTGTTGAAGGATCAGTTCCATTTGCAGAAAATGCAATCGCTGCCCATGGAGAAGCATCTCCAGGATAACCATTTATAATTTGGCCTGTTGAACCATCCAAATTAGTGCCTAAATATGCTATTCCATTATTTATGGCGCTGTCAGCGAACACTCTTGAAGAAAAGGTTATCGTAAGAATAAAAATTAATATGAATGCTAGTATCTTTTTCATAATTATGAAAACTTCCACACCACATTGTCCCCTGCTTTCGGCGAAGCAAGAGAACAGCCTGATGGACCTTGTCCATTTACGGTAAACGTCCAGTCGTTTTGGTATCCATTTATTTCTTTAATATACAAACTATGCATACTACTCATGTATTGGTCACTAAAAGTGACAGATCGGATTTTTCCTTCATTCTTTGCTTCTGTTAATTCATCGCACGCATTTCCGCCCACTGGAAGAGAAAAATTAGATGTCCCATCAGGTTCTGAAATTTGCAGATTTACTGTTTGTTGCGTTTGCTGTTGTGGCACACTAGTTTGAGTGGCAGCGGCGGTGTTTGACGTGGGGTCATTTGTTTGCTGAGCCTGAACCGGCGTTGCTGTTGGAATAACCTGAGTCTTGGTTTGGGTATATATTGGCGTCGAAGACCCTGAGCTTGCCGAATGGGTGGGAGTCGACGTAGGAATAGCAGTGATCGCTACAGTTGCACCAGCTACTTTGTGGATTATTGTTTTTGTGATCCCTGCTTGTTTGGTGAAGAAGAAAGAAAAACCTGCAAAGAAAAAAAAGAGTATTGCCAAGACAAAACTAATTTTCGTAAAGTACTTCTGTATAAATTTTTGTATGCTTTGCATAAATCCTCCTGGTACTCCCAAGAAGGATCTTCTTTGCACAAAAAAAATCCTGCTCGGGATCCGCCAACTGGCGGAAGTAAGATAGGTTTTCCGACTGTACGGTAGCGGCACTGTGAAGGTATTTAACCTCGCTTGCCCTTATCTTAACTTGTGTAGTCTACAATTAAAAATGAAAAAAGTAAAGCTGCAATTTTTAACTCTTAACTTTTCACTTTAACTTACTACTTTTAATTTGCTACGTTTAACTTAATTAGCATTCTGAGTGTCCACAGCTATAACATTTTTTGCATCCATCTTCATAGGCAAATGCAGATACGCCGCACTCCGGACAAATATCATACAGGTTGGTATTGGTTTTTTCTGCAAAAATTGCTTGCTGCCCTTCTGGTTCTTCATGCACAATGTGCGTAGTAGGCGCATCCGGTACTTCACCTTTTGTCATTACTTCTGCAATAACTTTTTTATCTTCCACTTTTCCATTGACTGCAAAACTAAAATGGGATGCCAACACTTTTGCAATGGCATCAGGAAGACTACGTACTCTATTTACACCAAACCCAATACTTCGAGAGCCGCCAATACCAGTAAGCTGAGCTACCACTTGGCGAATTCTTTCTCTGGGGGGCAGCATGCCGTTGAGACGAAGATTAAGAGAAATCATTCGAGCCAACGCTTCTGCCATTGCAGCAACATCACTTCCTGATTTTCCAATCGTAATAAAGACTTCAAATGGCTGCTTGTCTTCCGTATGGTTGATGGTAATAAACGTCTCACCCATAGGCGTTTCTGTTTTGTAGGTTGACCCTTCAATTTTTTCAGGACGTGCAACAACTGGCATAATGGGAAGTGCTGGCTGCACAGGAGCGTCTCCTGTTTCTTTTTTCCCTTGAGCTGAGCTTACCGAAGTGTCAACTCGCTCCAACACCCCTTGTCTGCTGCCATCGCGCATATACGTTACCCCTTTGAGGCCATAGTCATATGCGTCCATGTAAAGATTTTTTACATCCTCAACCGTATGGGTATTTGGCGCATTCACTGTCTTTGAGATACTAGAATCAATATATTCCTGTGCAACCGCTTGTACTTTTACATGCTCCAGTGGAGTAAGGTCATTTGCCGAGACAAAATAACTTGGCCGGTCAACTTGTCCTGAGCCTGTCGAAGGATGGGATTTGCGCCAGAGATCAAAGAGTGGATGATATACCATATCTTCCCCACCTCTCCACCTTCTTAAGAAACTAAATTCATATACCGGCTCAACGCCACTTGATACTCCTGAAACCAGAGACGTGGTACCCGTTGGTGCAATAGTAAGGAGCACGGCATTGCGAATACCCTGTGTGGCAATTTTCTTTTGCAATTGTTTTGGAAGGTTTTGGATATGGTATCCTTTCATATATTTTACTTTGACAAATTTAGGAAATGACCCCTTTTCTTTTGCTAAATCAGCGCTTGCCTCGTATGCATTGTCCCGAAGTGTCTGAAAAATTTTGTGGATGACTGGCAAGGATGCTTCGGATCCATACCCTAACTGCATTTTTATGAGTGCGTCCCCAAGCCCCATAATACCAAGGCCTGTTCTACGGATTTGCTTTGCTATTTCCTCATTTTCCTTAAAGAAGTAATAGGTCTGATCAATCACATTATCCAAAAGCCGCATCGCAACCCGTACGTCTTTTCCAAAAGATTCATAATCAAACCATCCTGCCTTATCCTGTACAAGATCGTCGTCATGCACATACGCAGATAAATTCATTGCACCCAAGTTACAGACTGCCCATGGGCCAAGTGGCTGCTCACCGCAATTGCCTGTAACAACATGATTAATATAAAAACAATGCGTTTCATCGTATACCGAAATGTCCCAAACGTCCTCCTGTATCAACGTTTTCTCAACGCTCTTAATTCTCATGAGATTTTCATCTGGTAAGGCACGACTTGATCTATAATTGTCGATTATTCTTTGTAAGTTTTCTTGTTTTCGGGGATGGGAAATGGTAAATATTTTGCCAAAATTTATTACATTATGTCCATCAATGGAGACATCATATCGTTCGTAGATTTTAGAATACTCTTTATGATTTGGAAATTGTACTTGTGTTGCTTCACTTCTTCGTGTATGACTTTTAATGCCATAGAAGCTAAGAAGCGCCGAAAAGTCTTTTGCTAAATTCTTGTGTTTTGTTGTGAAGATAATTCTATTGGCATTTTTTGCAATAAAGCCATCTGAACTAATTAAGCCATCAACAAATCCTTTAATAAACTCGCTTCCTGATTCCCATACTGCTTTTGGAAACCCATACTCTTTCTTATCCACACCAAACATCTGTAAAAGGTTTTCGGCAAATTCTTTTGATGTAGCTTGTATGGTATAGGTATTGTCGTGGGCATTTCTCAAATTACTTGGTTCTGTCTTTAATCTATTTATTTCTTGCAATATTCTATCTGCCAAAACAGTATCTTCTCTAGAAAATAAAAAGCCAAATACTCTTTTTGTTCTCTCAGTAATTGCAGCAGAGGCATTGCTTTTTTGTATACCATGGATTGTTCGGGAATACAAAAGGGGAGAAGTTTCTTCTTGACGAATTTGCGCCTTGTAATTGACAACTCTTTGTTGTTTTTTAAATGAGAGGCCTGGCGAGTATGGTAAATGTTTATCAGAAATCCAACCATCACCATAAAGCCACCCAAGCATAAAACCTTGCTCACGTGAGTATGACTTTTCTGGCTCAAACACGATATCTTCTGCTTTGGGAAATGGAAGAAGGTTACCTGCTTGAAGCTTATCCGTGGTTACTTTTCCAAATCCTCCCCCCACTGATAATACTGGCCATTTATGTTCTTTTGTTGAAAAAATTTCTTCTCCATTATTAAGTGTTATTTTGTAAAGTTCCTTATTTCTTCCTGACAGAAAACATTCTGCTTCTGACCACTCTCCATCAAGGTTTTTTACTAAGAATTTTTTTTCTTGTAATTCTTCTATTGGAAAAACGCCCTGTTTTGTTAATACTTTTGTCCCAGCCCGAAGCGACGGGTTTGTAGCCACTAATCTCTCAAAATACCACGTGTTGCTTCTTTTGTTGGATCGCTCCATGAAATGAAGTCCCGGCTCTGCCGATTGCCATGCTGCAGTACAAATAAGGTCCCACAAATATCTTGCCTTTACGCTCTTATATACTTTGACTTTTTTTCCGAGTGCTCTCCACTGATCAATTTCCCCATTCCACTTCTCGTCATATTCGGGGTCGCTAATATCCGGATATACCAAGTCCCAATCTGCATCCTTTTTAACTGCTTCCATAAATGCATCTGACACACAGACAGATAAATTAGCGCCATTAATTTTGGACAGGTCTTGTTTCACGGTAATAAATTCTTCAATGTCTGGATGCCAATCCCAAAGCATCAGCATCGTTGCGCCGCGTCGAGAGCCTCCCTGCTGGACGACGTCGTGGGTGGCATAGGAGAAAAGACCTGCCCAGGTCACTGGCCCTGAGGATGTACCATTCACCTTATGCACTCGTGCGCCCCGTGGCCTAAGAGATGAAAGGTTGAGCCCTACCCCGCCGCTTCGGGATTGAATTTCCACAAGTTGTTTGAGGGAATCAAGAATTCCCTCCCTACTGTCTTTGGGAGAAGGAATAACAAAACAATTAAAATAGGTAACCTGGTAATTGGTCCCTGCGCCAGAAAGGATTCTTCCGCCGGGAACAAATTTAAAATCTTCCATGACGCGGTAGAATTCTTTTTCCCATTCTTTTCTTACTTTGGGTTTTTCATTTTGGGCAATTCCCCACGCAACGCGCTTCCATGTCTCTTCGGGGGTATGCTCGGAAAGACTACCGTCTGCTGCTTTCAATGCATATCTGTCCAAGAAAACCTTCTCACGCAGCGTGCCTACAAAGTCTTTTTGTAATGTTTGCGTTGCCGCGTTTGACGCGGTTTTTTGTGTATCTGCCATATATTATTGTCATGCTGAACTTATTTCAGCATCTATTTTTAAAGATCCCGAAATAAATTCGGGATGACAGGTAAGCTGTCACTTAATTAGTCTTTTCACTTCTTTTTCAAAATCTTCTACATCAACAAAGCTCTTGAAAACACTTGCAAAGCGTATGTACGCAACTTTATCAAGTTTTTTCAAATGTTTTGCAACTAACTCTCCTATATCTTTACTTTTTACTTCTACGCTATCTCTCCCTCGCAATTCCCGTTCGATATCCGTCAGTATTTTTTCAACTGTTTCTACAGAAATTTTTGTCTTTTCTGTAGAAGTAAGCATGCCCCTTTTTAACTTGTCCCGATAAAAAGGTTCTCGTCTTCCGTCTTTTTTTAATACGTATAAATCTACATTTTCAACCCGCTCATAGGTCGTAAACCTTTTGCCGCACCGCACACATGATCTTCTGCGGCGTATGGTTTCTAGCTCTTCGTTGTCTCGGGTTTCCACTACTTCTGTTTGGTTATTCCCGCAATATGGACACTTCATACGTCTCTTTTGTCTGCCTAGCCCTAGGTTTACCGAATAGGCTACATGTAGTGGCAAAGAAAATCATAAGACCCTACATCTGCCTCGTCAATAGAGCTTATTATATCAAACTGGAGCAGTATTTTCTACAGCCTCGGGTTGGTCGAAAACTGGATTAACACTTTTGGTCTGGGTACAAAATTACAGCAATTTTTCACTATTGCTTTACTCGTGAGGCAAAAGGTTTCTGACCTCGTCTTCAAATCCCTGCACACGGGTAATATCCTCCAATAAATTTTCCTTTAACGTCCCCTGTGTTTTCATCGCCATGGTATAGAGTACTTGCTGGTGCTTTATTGCAGCATTTTGTAGTTTTCCCAAAAAATCATTGGTGAGCATTCCTTCATGCTGGGCAATCTTAATGCGCATAATTGCATCCCCAAAATAATTCTCTCCTTTGGAAACAGTTTGGGAAATAAGTGGGGCATTGGGATTTTTTTCTGCAAGAAGATATTCCCCTGCTGCCAATCGCTTATCCGCTTGTAATAAGTCGAATGCAGCTTGTTTTTGCGGGTTGGAAATAAAAAAACGTATCACCCTGTCGCGAAGTGTTTTGAGGGGATATAAAATAGTATCAGGAAGAAGACCAGGGTACGGCAACTCATAGGTAACTGGCGTTTGCATAATAGCACGCAAGGCTTCCTGGGAAGGTGCGGCAATTGTTGTCCATGCCATAAGTGCAAAAAGAAGCATCGTAGAAACAGCAATTGCAATATTTTTTATCATGATGTAAAACCGACTTTTGCCAATGTGAGTGCAAGAACTTGTTCTTGGTTGAGGGAATAGGTATTGATAACTAAGTCATAATATTTCCTATCCCAATAGGCCCAATTCGGATCGTTATTGGCATACAGACGTTGCCATTTTGCCAAATCGCTCTTTTCCCTCACCAATATTTCTTCCTTTGCTTCTTCTATGGTCATTTGCTCTCTATTGACAAGTCTGTCAATGCGAATCTGCGCCTGGTCGTGCCCGTTCACGTCTTCACAAACCACAAGTATTTTATACACACCCGGAATTCCTTCAGCAAGAAAACCCGCCAATTTTGTTTCTAGGATAATATGCTGCTGGGTTTTGAGTAACTCTTTCAACGATGTATCAAATGCCTCATCTTCTTCATCAGGACGAAGTGCAGTGTCTTTTTGGCTAAGCTGTAATCTGCTGCGAACCGCTTCCCAAAAAACTTCTCCACCCTCTATATGGCGCCAACCCAGTGGTTGGGCAATTCTTTTTGCAAGCGTGGTTGACCCCGAAGCAATTCTGCCGGAGACAGTGATAAGATGGGTATTAGGTAACATTACGGGATTCTTCATAAAATAATTTTTAATTTACAATTTTTTAATTTTTAATCAATTTCTTAAATTCAAATTTGTAATTGACTCCCTACCATTATCACTTCTTCGACCAATCGGTTTGAATAGCCCCATTCATTGTCATACCACGCAACCACTTTTACCATATTACCCCCCACAACCTGGGTGAGGGATAAATCGGCAATAGAGGAATGGGAATCTCCCACAATATCGCGTGAGACTAATGGGTCTTCTGTCACAGTAAAGATACCTTTATTTCCATGGTGTGCTGCTTCTTCCGTAAGAACTTCATTCACTTCTTCTTTTGTCGTTGATTTTTTGAGCAAAAAAGTAAAATCTGAAAGAGACCCAACAGATACAGGCACGCGGATGGATACGCCGGTAAATTTATCTGTTAATGATGGCAATGCTTTGGCAGCAGCGATGGTTGCGCCTGTTGAGGTTGGGACGATATTTTCTGCAGCAGCTCGTGCACGCCGATAATCTTTGTGTCCCCCATCCTGCAACTCTTGATCTGAGGTATATCCATGAATAGTTGTCATCATGGCTTTTTCTATACCAAAGTGTTTTTCCATGATTGCAGCAATTGGCGTTATGTTATTCGTGGTACAGGAAGCATTACTAATAATCGCTTCTCCTTTATACTCCTTATCGTTTACGGAAATAACATATGTTGGAACTTGTCCTGAGGAATCCGAAGGATCCTTAGCTGGCGCACTCATCACAACTGCTTTTGCTCCTGCAGCAATATGCGCCTGGGCTTTTTCTTTGGTGAGAAAATGGCCTGTTGCCTCAATAACAACATCCACATCTAATTCCTTCCATGGTAACAGTGTTGCGTCTTTTTGAGAATAGACAGGGATTTCTTTTCCATCAATAATCAAAGACCCAAGTAAATCTGTTGTCCTTTCTGTCTCATTTGTCTCTTTTGGAACCGCTTGTATGGATACTTCATGGCCAAGACGGCCATAATTTGTATCATACTTAAGCAGATACATCCAGCCGGTAAGATCTGTTGAAGTCCCCACATTAATTGCGACGACGTCTACTTCTGAAGAATGTTTTGCCAAAATGACACGGTGTGCTACTCGTCCAATTCGTCCATAGCCATTTATTGCAGCCCGTACCATACAGAAAGTATAGTATGCATCCTTATTTTCTTCAATACCTAATCCGTAAATTCCTGCACAAACATCTCGCCGTATATGCCAGCGTCGATGACACCTATGCCGATTTTGTGGTAATTTGTGGACAAAATATTTGCCCTGTGCCCCGGACTATTCATGAGTCCCTGCATGGCGAGCTGCACATTAGCTGAGAATGCCAAATTTTCCCCTGCATAGGTAAAGGAAATATGTGCAGCATTCATGCGGTCAAAAGGAGACAATCCTTCTGGTGTGTAATGGGAAAAATATCCTCTTTTTAGCATTTCCTGCGCATACCTTCTTGCCAGTTGCTGGAGAGACGAATCCATACTGAGTGGAGAAATTCCACGGCTTTGCCGCTCTGAGTTTACCATTGTAAGCATTTGATTTTCTGCACTGGTGTCTGCCACCCCATTGGCA
>JANWIQ010000072.1 GCA_025449795.1 Minisyncoccota bacterium | reverse complement strand
CCCTTTCCAGATACCTTGTAATATATTTTTCTGTCTGAGTTTTCATAAAATCGAACCTACCGATAGTATCACAAAGGTTGTAGTGAGGGAAGAGTGAGAAAAAATTGCAACGTAAAATTATACATATTTTACCGATATGTTCTATTCCTTCCACTTCGGAAGTGGAATAGCTTGACACATCGGTAAAAGGAATATACCCTAAAGATATGCCAGCTAGATTTACTCCTTTAGTGCAAGGAGAAATATACCACGTTTATAATCGAGGAATTGATAGACGTCCCACATTTACAGATAAAAGAGAAAAACAGCGAGCTCTGGAGGTAATGTCCTTTTATAGATTTGCCAATCTTCCTATTAAGTTGTCTAGGTTTTTAGTTCTTGCTCCGGAAAAACAATTTGAAATAAACCAAATCTTACGAGATTCCAGCGATAATCTTGTTGAAATTTTTGCATTCTGCATTATGCCCAATCACTTCCACTTTTTGCTAAAACAGACTTCTCCAAATGGAATATCTAAATTCATGGCTAACTTTCAAAACAGTTATACTCGCTACTTTAATACAAAACATGAGCGTGTTGGCGCTCTTTTTCTCACTCAATTTAAGGCAGTCAGGATAGAAGATGAGGAGCAATTGCTGCATACCTGTAGGTATATTCATCTTAATCCATCCACTTCTTATATTGTGAAGGATTATATTTCTCTGCGTAATTACCAATGGTCTTCATTAGGTGAATATTTAGGTGACATATCTGGTAGTAATATATTTTGTTCGAAAGAAATTATTTTAAGCCACTTTAATACAGTAAAAGCATTTGAAAAGTTTCATAAAGATCAACTTGATTATCAGAGAAGTCTGGACAAAATTAAGCATCTTATTTTAGAGTAAATACCGAGGTGTCCTATTTCTTCCACCTCCGAAGTGGAAGAAAGCGTAAAAAGGAAAACAAGCCAGGATTTGATGCTTTTGGTTTTTATGAGAAGCATGGATTCATACAACACAAAGAAGATCCTCTTGCTTGGGAGCCAAATTCAGAACTATCTATTCCTTGTGTGCTTTTTAGAAAATCCCTCTAACGTGAGATTCCGCCGCTTCTGGTGGGGTTCTGTTTATGTTGAGGGTTTGGCAATGATGACAAAGCGTTGTAGGTCTGCAAATCCTGTGCAGGTATACAGAAGAAGCGTTTCTCCTTTTTGGGATGTGAGAATGTTGGGTTTATTCGGGTCTACGGTCGTTATCTTTGTAATGTGGTACGTATATGATTTTTTATCTGCAGAGCGAATAGTAATTGTATCTCCAATACGAAGCCACAATAAGGGACCGAATCTGTCATTGGTATTGTGTGCATAGATAATATCTGTGCCATTTTCTCCGGGACGGGCAGAAATAGCCAAATGAGATGCACCGTTATCTGCAATTTGCCAGATATTATTGGCGATAATTGTTTCAGAGACTGGTAAGTCAATTTGCACGGTGGGGATGCGAATTTCGATTGGCTTACTTGTCAAATGTATTGCTGCCTGGGGAATGGCTCCATGGAAAAATGAGAGTTGCAAAAGCTGTTGGGTGTAATAAGCACCCGAAATAGAAAGCAGGAGGATGCCAACGAGAAAAAATATTCTTACTCTCCATAGTGTGGGGGATTTTTTCTGACGGACAACTTTTTTCCCAACTTTTCTTCCTGTCGGAGCTTTTGCTTTTTTGGGCATAGTGTAATTATACACCTGCCCTCTTGACAAACCATGATGAAAAGTGACTACAATAAGCTAATGGAAAAGAAAACTATTTCCGTCCACGCCGTTACGATTCATATCTATACCATTATCATTGCGCTTCTGGTTGCTGTGCTTGCGCTTGTGAGCCTGAAATATTTGCATCTCAAACTTGCCGTGCATGGTTTTACCGAGTCGACAATGTTTATGAATGCACAGCAGCAACCTGTGGGCTCAGTGAGTGACTATGCTGGCATTCTTGCAACGACTGTCGCAGGGTATCCACAAGGACAGCCTCTCTATACCCAACCTGCGGCCTTGCAGCAATATGTGGTAGCACTTTCCAAACAGCTCCATAGGGATATTGTGGTTATGGATCCAACGAGAAAAATTCTTGCAGATACAGTAGCAGCAAATGTGGGCGGGAAATATAGCTATGATGGAAATGGGGAAGTCAACCAAGTCTTACAAGATGGCGTATCGCGCTCTTTTGTTGAGACAAGTGTAGATTATCCTGTTGGAATGTCAGAAGTAGCTGTTGTCATGAAAGATGCAAGTAACCACATTGTGGGGATTGTGCTTGTCTCCAGTGCTACAGTCGGGAAGTAGCCTCAAATTATGCAGTAACCTTTTTTGTTCGGAGGTAAAATACTCCAGAAAGAGAAGTGAATAACGCGCCAAGTACTGCTGAAAGATTCATTGCATTTTGTTCAAATGTTCCGGTAGAAGCCATGGTGCTTGCGCCCAATACTCCTTGCACATGAGGTGCTTGTGTGCACTGTGGGCAACTACT
Organism: Minisyncoccota bacterium; assembly: GCA_025449795.1. Lineage (GTDB taxonomy): Bacteria > Patescibacteriota > Microgenomatia > Levybacterales > UBA12049 > JANWIQ01. The sequence goes on along the minus strand of JANWIQ010000072.1, from coordinate 4,095 downwards.
AAGTCCATCAGAATGTCCATCTCCGCCGCCTGTTCCACCACCGTTGGATGGCGTAGAGGTTGGCGTTGGTGTAGCCGTTGGCACGCCTGTGGGAGTAGGTGTTGTTGTAGGAGTACCTGTAGGGGTACCGGTAACACATGCATTATTTGCGCACGGATCTGTTGTTGGGGTAGCTGTAGGTGTATTGGTTGGTGTTGAGGTTACGGTAGGGGATGCGCCATCTTCGCAATGAGAAACTGTTAATACACTAGTATTTGTACCATTGGTTGCTGTTGCACTAAGCAATTGCGCATTAATACTTGAATATACTACAAAATGTATAGCTCCATTTCCTTGTTGAGTTCCACTTATAGGATTTGAAGGCGTTTGTGTTGAAGGATTAAATAGTGTTGTTAAATTCCAATTGTTGCTCGTAGGGCTCGTAAGAATAAATAACCACCCTTGTTGTCCTGCTGAAGGATTAAGGTCATCTCCAGTTAAATCACTACAGTAGCCACTATTTGTACCATTTCCCGTCCATGAGATTGTTTGGGGCGTATCAGTTGGGTTAGGTGTTGCATTTGCTTGTTCTACAGAGACGGCAGGTGCGAATCTGCCATTAGCAAAAAGCACTGTTACCACAATAAAAAGCGACATGAAAATTGTATAAACCCACTTTGTCATAAAAAAACTCCTATCAAGAGGAGTAGCCGATAGTATATAACAGGGGGTATCGAAATACAATAGGCAATATTGAGGCTATTTTTTAGAAAGTAGCGTAAATTAGTGCTATACTGCTGGTATGAAAGTACCAGGAAAAGTTGCTATCGTAACAGGCGCCTCATTTGGGATAGGGGAATCTACGGCAAGATTGCTTAGTAAAAGGGGTGCAAAAGTCGCACTGGTCGCAAGGTCTCAAGAAAAGTTGGAAAAGCTATCCCAAGAACTTCCGGATTCATTGGTAATTGTTGCGGACATGACCAAAGAGGCAGACATAAAAGCCATAGTAAAAAAAGTAGATAGCCATTTTGGTGGAATAGATATTCTGGTAAATAATGCAGGAAGGGGATACGATGCCAAGGTTGCAGATATTGAGGCAGGATTATTTGAAGAGCTTTTCCAACTGGATCTCTTAGCGCCTGCACTCATCATGAAAGAAGTCATTCCCCATATGAAAAAGCGCCAGTGTGGTGCAATAGTAAATATTTCATCAGGAACAGCACGGATGGCCATTCCCGGCATGAGTCCATACTCCTCATTAAAGCGGGCAATTGTTGGCCTGTCCCTCACGGCAAGGGAAGAGTTAAAAGAAGATGGGATAGCAGTAAGTGTAGTCTATCCCTATATTACGAAAACCGCTTTTGAGAAAAATACCATAAAGACGAAAGAAACCGGCCATTGGGAAGATAGGGAAATTCCAGAAGGTGATACACCAGAGTTTGTTGCAGAGAAAATTTTAGAAGCCATTACCAGCGGCGCTCCCGAAATCTTCGCCCACGAATGGATGAAAAGAATGGGAAAATAATTCCCCTCGCCGTTTTACCCAGGAAAATAATCCTTCCCATTCTTCTCTCCTCTCCCTTATTTCCTATACATAGAGAGATTACTTTTGTGGGGTTTTTCTCTCCAGCGGAGAAAAGGGAAGTGGGCAAGATGCAAATGATTTTCTAGATGGTGATTTGCTTTATGTCTTACATGCGTAGAATGCAATGCAACGTGGAAAATTTCTGCTGAAATATTTCTTACACTTCCCAACCCAAAATAAGTTTCTGCTGTTGCTGTATTTCCCGCAAGGAATTTAAATAAGTAATATCTTGTCTTGTCCAAAAGGGAATAGAGTTTTTCTGCCGTTGCACGGACCAAGACAATATGCATATACCAATCATTTGGATTGGAAGAAATGTTTAAATGGCGATGATAGGCAAGGGTCTGCAATGCAGATTTTGCATTTGGATTTTCCCGAAAACCAAATTTAAGAATAACGCTTGTTATTGCTCCATTGAGCCCTGTGTATAAATTTTTAATTTCAAATCTTTTTTTATTGGCATAGGGAATACCAAGCTGTTTTACGGTGAGAAAAATAATAGTTGATGGAAGTAGTCCATATCGCTCTAATAATAAATGATTAAGGGTGGGTACTTGGTCTGTAGGATTTACTATTGCTTCAGGAGACATAATAATAGCCGTTTTGGGAATATATCCCTGTGATGTTTTTTTAAGCTGGATAAGGTCCTTTACAGTAATTGAAGGATGTGCATTTAGTGCTGCATTTGTTTGGGTTTTTGCCCACTTCCATGTTGTCATAATGAAAAAAAGAAGAAAACCAACACCCAGTGGAATATATCCACCTTCTAGGAATTTTAAGGAGTTGGCGGTAAGAAAAAGCGTATCAATAATAATAAATGGGACAAAAATAGCATAAATAACAAGAGGATGCCATCGCCAATAATGTCTTGCTATCTGGATCATAGAGAAAGAGGTGACTACCATAACCCCCGATACTGCCAAGCCATAGGCAGAAGCCAAATTATTGCTTGTGCGAAAAAATAATACGAGTAATACGCATCCAACATACAGCGCCCAATTAATAAATGGTACATAAATTTGGCCTTCCTGAATGGTATGCGTGTGAATTACCTTTAAAAATGGAAATAATTTAAGGGAGATTGCTTGAGATGCAAGAGAAAATGCACCCGAAATGAGCGCTTGGGAGGCAATAATCGTTGCAATTGTTGCAATAATTACAATTGCATACAATCCGGCATGGGGAACCATACTAAAAAAAATGCTGTTGTTATACACAGGGTGTTGCCCCAAAACGTATGCGCCTTGTCCCAAATAATTTAATATAAGTGAAGGATACACAATACCAAACCAGCTAACCCGAATAGGCAACGCACCAAAATGTCCAATATCTGCATACATTGCTTCGCCGCCGGTAATCGCAAGCATGGCTGCTCCCAATGTGAGCAAAATAGAAATAAATGAATGGGATACCAAGAAGAGGAGACCATAATAGGGATTGAGGGCAATGAGAATTTGTGGGTTATGCATAATAGAGTTACCTCCCATGATGGCGATGGACACAAACCACACGATAATAATAGGGGCAAAAAGAATACCTACGGTTGCAGTACCTTTTTTTTGAATGAAAAAAAGTGCGGTAAGAATAGCAAGGGTAATGGGGACAATAAAGGGAATAAGGCCGTTATTTATATTTGCCAAGCCCTCGGTGGATGACAACACACTGATAGCAGGAGTAATAATGCCATCCCCAAAAAGCAGTCCTGCAGCAACAATAAGAAGAAAAATAAATAATCCTTTTCCCTTAAACCGTAATCGTTCAAGGAGTCCATACAGCGCAAAGACTCCGCCTTTTCCTTCATGATCTGCTTGCAGGACAAGAATAATGTATTTAATAGAAATAAGAAGAGTGATAGTCCAGAAGATAAGACTAATTGCCCCCAAGATATTCATTCTTGTCAGGGCAGTATTTCCATGCCCAAAAAAAATTTGGTTCACTGCATATAAAGGAGAGGTGCCAATGTCTCCGTATACCACTCCCAAAGCGCCAAGTGAAAGAAGAAGCAAACTCTTTGCTTTTATCTCATGTAATTGATTCATGTAGAGAGTTATCCGCATTGTAGCCCTAAGAAGGTGTATTTACAATAACAAAGCTATTTTTTGCTATAATTGGCTGCATGACTTCAGACGAAGCATTTGATGAGCTCTCTTATTACACACTTTCAAAAGGCCAAGAAGAATTTATTCATCAGTATATAGTAGATGCATATGCGGCACAGACTGCAGATAAAAGCACGAAGCCGATCAAAATTGCCTTTGCACTCATTGGACTTTATTTGCACCAGGAAAAACGGTTTACGGGAAAACACGTACAAAAAGCCCACATGCAGCTCGCAAAATACAAAGACAAATTACCCAAAATTACTCTCCCAGAATATAGGGGAGACATCACAGTATTTGATGTGTTGGATACCTCAGAAGGAGAAGCGCGGGATAAGAAAATAGAAGCCTGGATGCGTTCTGTCTGGGGCGCATATATACATAGTCACCAAACGGTTGCCGATTTTCTGACAACATATCTCTATACCAGCT
>JANWIQ010000071.1 GCA_025449795.1 Minisyncoccota bacterium | reverse complement strand
TCAAAATTCAGGTTTTCAGGTGTCAAAAATCAAAACTACACCTCAATTAGTAGATGTTTGTTGCAGATTTGCATTTTGAGGTTTGCGATTTGACATATATTTTTATGATAGACCTTAAACAATTACGACAAAATCCAGAGATTTTTGAAAAAGCGGTGAGAGAGAAACAGCTTACTCTGGATATTTCCCATATTCTAGAAATAGATGCCAAGCAGCAAGAATTGGCAAGGTCTGTCCAAGCCATTCGTGAAGAAAGAAATGCACGCACTTCAGGAGTAAAAGGAAAACCAACTGATGAGCAAATTGCAAAAGGAAAAGAATTACGAGAGCGTTTAGAAAAAGAAGAAGCAGCACTGCGAGCTGTTGAAGAAGAATTGAAAGAATGGTTATATAAAATCCCCAATCCTCCAGCATCTGATGTGCCAGTGGGAAAAGATGAGAGTGGCAATGTGGAAGTACGAAAGTCTGGAACTATTCCTACATTTCCATTTATCCCAAAACCACATGAGGAAGTAGCACTCGGTGTAGATGGAGTAGATTTTGAAAGGGCAGTAAAAATGGCGGGACGACGTGCATATATGCTAAAAAATGATTTAGTGCTTCTCGAGCAAGCAATTCTTCGTTTTGCGCTTGATTATAAAATAGAAAAAGGATTTACTCCTATGACAGTCCCGTGGATGGTAAATGAAGAGGCCATGTGGGGGACAGGGTATTTCCCTTGGGGAAAAGAAGACCATTACTCTACCCAAGACGGCCAAGCGCTTATTGGTACCGCAGAAGTTGCATTGACTGCATATTATCAAGGAGAAATTTTAGAAGAAAAAGATTTGCCAATAAAAATGGTTGGAATTTCTCCATGTTTTAGGAGGGAAGTAGGAAGTTATGGAAAAGACACAAAAGGATTTGTGCGAGTACACCAATTTAATAAAGTAGAACAAGTAGTATTAACCATTGCAGACGAAGATGAGACGAGAATATGGCATGAAAAAATGCTTGGATATTCTGAAGAAATTTTGCAGCAGTTAGGGCTTGCCTATCGGGTACTTCTTATGTGCACCGGAGATATGGGAGCAGGACAAAGGAAAAAATATGATATCGAGACATGGTTCCCCTCACAAAATGCATATCGAGAAACCCATTCTGCAAGTTATTTCAATGACTTTCAAGCGAGAAGACTTAACATGCGTTACAGAAGTAAAGATGGCAGCATAAAATATGTATACACACTTAATAATACTGTTGCAGCAACGCCACGTCTTCTTGCAGCAATACTAGAAAATTACCAACAAGAAGATGGAAGCATAAAAGTTCCACAAGTGTTAGAGAAGTATATGGGCAAATCAATAATTCAACCCCACTCAATATAGTAGCCTTTCAATTTCTAATTAACCTAATTCTTAATTTCTAATGAAATATTTAAACATTGAGTTTTTTGGAGCTTTTTTAGAAATTAGATATTAGAAATTAGTAATTTTTATCAAAATTAGCCTTCTTAATTTTTGCCGTTTTTGCAACCTAATCAATGCATTTTGAAGCAGAGAAAAATCATTGACAATTGAACTAAAATCGCGCACGATAAAATTATCATAACTCAACCTGTCTGCCCGAGGTTTCGAAAGATTGGTTGACAATACAAAAGGGGGTGAATTATCCATGGCAGTTAAAAAAGCAAAGAAAGTTACAAAAAAAGCTAAGAAAACAAAAAAGAGAAAATAGTTGGAAAATGATTCTTTGAATCATTACCAATTGATCGATTGGTAAAAACCCTCATTCTCACGGATGGGGGTTTTACTTTGATTGAAGCAAAGAGGGTTTTGTGTTAAGATAAAGTGAGTTCGGGGTCCTATCAACCGCAACTTTTTTCAGTGCTCAGTTTCTGCAACATTCGTCTAAAGAAACTTGCGCCCCTGAAAAAACTCGCGCTTGTCACCCCTTTATTGAAAATTTTAAATTGTAAATTAACGTATGGCACTAGGATTTCTCACCAAACTTTTTGATTCCAACGAAAAGGAAGTTAACAAATTACAACCAATTGTTGCAGAAATTAATTCCTTTGAATCAGATTATAAAAAATTCAAAGATAAAGATTTTGCAAAAGAAACCGCAGATCTAAAAGAACGCGTCAGTAAGGGAGAATCTTTGGATTTTATCCTTCCTGAAGCATTTGCCCTTGCACGGGAGGCAGCAAGCCGCACCATTGGCCAGCGCCATTATGATGTGCAGCTGATGGCTGCAATTAGCCTTGCAAGCGGAAAAATTGCAGAACAAAAAACAGGAGAAGGTAAAACTCTTTCTGCGGTCCCTGCGCTCTATTTACATGCACTTACCGGCAAAGGTGTGCACCTCGTTACCGTTAATGATTACCTTGCACGTCGGGATGCTGGTTGGATGGGACCTGTGTTTCAGCTTTTAGGAATTTCTGTTGCAACTATTATTAATAGCGAGCAATTTATTTTTGACCCGGACTACACCAATGCATCCGCAACTGATTTTAGATTGTTGCATTTGCGTCCTATCTCAAGAAAAGAAGCATACGAGGCAGACATTGTCTATGGTATTAATTCAGAATTTGGTTTTGATTATTTGCGCGATAATATGGCGCAGGACAAATCACAATTAGTCCAAAGAGGACACTATTTTGCCATCGTAGATGAAGTTGATTCTGTCCTTATCGATGAAGCCCGGACTCCCCATATTATTTCTGCACCCGATGAAGTTCCAACGAAAAAATATTATGAATACGCAAAAATTGTAGAAAAATTATCTCCAGACACCGACTACAAAATAGATGAAAAACTTCGGACAGCCCATCTTACCGAGCACGGTATTGCAAAAATTGAAAAATTATATGGTATTAAAGATATTTATGAAAAAGATTTTGATACAGTTTACCATTTGGAAGCAGCACTTAAAGCACGTACCCTTTTCCATAAAGAAAAAGATTATATCGTCAAAGAAGGGCAAGTAATTTTGGTTGATGAATTTACGGGCCGTCTCATGGTAGGAAGACGACTCTCTGAGGGACTTCATCAGGCAATAGAAGCCAAAGAGCAGGTTGAAATCCAACGGGAATCAAAAACGCTTGCAACCGTCTCTTTGCAGAATTATTTCAGGATGTATGAAAAGTTGGCGGGTATGACGGGCACTGCGGTTACAGAGGCAGAAGAATTTAACAAAATTTACTCATTGGATGTTATTGCTATTCCAACCCACAGAACAACGCAAAGAAAAGATCTATCAGATGCTATTTATAAGACAGGGCGTGCCAAACTTACTGCAGTTGTGGAAGAAATTGCCAAAGCGCATGCAAAAGGCCAACCGGTCCTTGTCGGTACTACCTCTATCGATAAAAATGAAATTCTTTCGGAGTTATTGAAAAGACGGGGTATTCCTCACCAAGTACTCAATGCAAAAAATCATGAAAGTGAAGCAGAGATTATTGCAATGGCCGGAATAAAGGGTGCGGTCACTGTTGCTACCAATATGGCAGGAAGAGGGGTCGATATTATTTTGGGAGGTTCTCCAAAGGAGAACTCTACTGAAAAAGAAATCCAGAAATGGGAGAAGGAGCATCAGGAAGTGTTGGATGTAGGTGGATTATTTATTATCGGTACAGAGCGGCATGAATCCCGCCGAATAGACAACCAGCTGCGTGGACGTAGTGGTCGCCAAGGAGACCCAGGGGCTTCACAATTTTTCGTAAGTCTTGATGATGAAATTATGCGGCTTTTTGGAGGAGATACTATTGCCGGACTTATGACACGGTTTAATATGCCGGAAGATGTCCCGCTCTCTCATCCTTTGGTAAGCCGTGCAATAGAGCAAGCACAGGTGAAAGTAGAAGGATTTAATTTCGATATCCGAAAACATTTGGTTGATTATGATGATGTGCTTAACAAACAGCGCGAAATTATTTATGCAAAAAGAAGACTCATTCTCCTTGCAGAAAAAGACCTGCCTGCCGGTAGGCAGAATACTGAGCTGCATGAGGATATCGAGGAAAAATTGACAAGCACTATTGCAGATCTTGTGATGTCCAAGACCGCGACAACTTATGATAGTGGGTCTATAAATGACAATATTGTCAAAGAATTTATTACCATAATTCCCTTTGATGAATTGTCCCAAAAACAATTAGTCCAACAGCTTGAAAATTTGCATGAAATACATGAGAAAACAGATTTTCTTGTGAATATTGCAAAAGATTTGTACAAAAAAAGGCAAGAGGAGCTAGGGCAAGAATTATTCTCCCAAATCGAGCAATTTGTCTACCTTTCTGTTATTGATACCTTTTGGATGGACCATTTGGATGCCATAGAAAACTTACGGCAGGGAATTAATCTTCGAGGATACGGCCAAAGAGACCCATTGGTGGAATATAAAAATGAAGCATTTGCGATGTTTGAAAAGCTTATTCAGGCAATCCAAGATGAAGTAACGCATAGAATATTTAAAGTACAAGTCCAACCGACTCCGATGCCAATTGTTCCTTCAGAAACAATTACCACGAATACGCCTGCAAGTGAAGTAAGCAATAAGAAAAGTGAGCCAAAAGATTCAAAAGTTCCACAGGAGCCAAAGGGAGCTACGAATGACCATAAAAAATTAGGCAGAAATGAGCTGTGCTGGTGTGGAAGCGGCAAAAAATACAAGCGTTGTCATTTTCCAAATTAACGTGCAGTCCTTTCGAAGCCTTGGCGAAGGAGGGCAAAAAATGCCATTATCCTCATTAACTCTATTCCTTAGAGAGCTATGAATTTTGCTTATAACAGGTAGGTAAAGAAAGCGTATACTGTATCTATGGCAAAGAGAGATGGAAAAAAGAAAAGGACCCATTCCTACAAGACGAAAAAAAGGCTGGAGATAAAGCGGCAAATGCTAGAGGAAAAGTCTCACAGAAAACATAAGTAGTTTGGTATGAGTATTCTTATTAATTGGTTAGTAAGTGCACTTGCGGTTTTGGTTACCGCCTATCTTCTTCCCGGAGTGCATGTTTCCAGTTTTGTTACCGCTCTTGTTGTTGCTGTAGTACTTGGTATTATTAACTCGGTCGTAAAACCTATTCTTACTATTTTAACGCTTCCTATAACTATGCTTACCCTTGGTCTGTTTATCTTTGTCATCAATGCATTGCTTATTCTGCTCACCTCCTATCTTGTTCCTGGATTTACCGTTGATGGATTTGTGTGGGCTCTTCTTTTTAGCATTGTCCTTTCGCTCGTAAATTGGTTTCTTAGTGTACTCAAAAGGTAATAGAAGCTTCTTCCTACCCTCAGAAAGCAAGATAATTAGTTCTGTAGTTTTGACAATTTAATAGTATTGAGAAGACGTTAATAGACACAACGTGGTATCTCTTAGGGATTTTCAGCATTAGCACAAAATGCAAAGAATTGCGTCCCATTCTCTTCTTTATTTTTATTTCATAAGAATTTTGCAATTCTCTTACATTTTTCTTTCCTGAAAAAGATAATGTTCTATATTCTCCTTTTTTACTATCTTCTTCATGGAAAACCTACGGGAAAGATCTGAGATATCGGCCGAATATGCCCGTAGAACTATAAATAGAACATTTCCTTTACAAGTTGTCAAAAAATATGCCAGAGAGGTAACCTATGAGGAGCAACAACAACGTAGTCATGTAGAATGGGGAATAGATATTATAGAAGGAATTGTACATGGTGAAATAGAAAAAACTGCTACCGGCATTATCCAGGCTGGGGTGAGAAGAAGAACAGCACGCTCCCGTATGGCAGAGGTATTACGTGCTGAAAGTAGACGGTACGAAATGGAATTTGCGGCAACGATAGTAGGACTACTACAACCTGCGCCCAATCTCCACCAATTAGAGGTAGATCTCTATCCTGAAATGCTTACCTTTCCTATAGAAGCGCGAGGCGCAGATGCAATGTTTTTTATTTCTCAGTGGTTGGATTGTAGGAAAGATATCGATAGGCTAAAGAATCCCTCTCCTTTTGGTAAATTTTTAGATACATTCTTGTAACCCGAAAAAACTATTTTATTCTCCCCATCCTTCATTCTGACAATTTTCTAAAGTTATGCTACGATAAATAGAGCGTATGCTTCTGCCCAATGCTCAGCTGAAAACTATTCTCGTACAAGCAGGTCTTGATGACCATGCGATTGTCGATCTGGAGACATTTGCTGCCAATTCCCGTATCCCACTGCAGGAGGCTGCGATAGAAAAAGATGCAATATCCGATGAAAAATTGGGTACCTTTATTGCAAATTACCTCAAACTTCCTTTTGTCACATTGGAAAAGATGACCATTCCTGAGGCGGTTTTTCGCATTGTCCCCGAGCGCCTCGCGCGGAAATATAAAGTAGTTGCATTTGCAAAAGATGCCGATGGCATAAAGCTTGCCATGGCAGATCCTACCAATACATTTATCCAGGAAATGGTTTCGCGCAAAACCTGGAGAAAAGTTTTCCCGTACCTTGCTACAGAAAGGGATATTGAAAATACGCTCCAAATGTATCGGAAGGATTTGCAAAAAACCTTTGATGAATTGTTGCAGCAGGAGTTAAGCAAAAGCACCTCTGCAATAGATGTGCCAATAGAAAAAATTGTAGACATGCTTATTACTTATGCGTATCGGGATAAAGCATCGGATATCCACATAGAGCCGGAAGAAAGTGATTCACTTGTACGATTTCGTATCGATGGAATTCTCCATGATGTACTGTATCTCGATAAAAAATTTCACGACAGGGTTGTGACACGTATCAAAGTCCTTTCCCGTCTGCGAACCGACGAGCATTTAAGTGCCCAGGATGGAAAAATGCGCATGCTTGTAGACGATGAAAATTTAGACTTGCGTGTTTCTATCATTCCTATTGCAGAGGGAGAAAAAGTGGTTTTGCGTCTGCTTGCATCTCATTTTCGCCAATTTACTTTGGTAGATTTGGGAATGAATGAAAGAGATTTGCGCAAGGTAAATGCTGCCATAAATAAATCCTATGGCATGATTCTCTCGACAGGGCCAACAGGATCGGGCAAAACAACGAGTATTTATGCCATCTTAAAAATTCTCAATACACGCGATAAAAATATTACGACGATCGAAGACCCAATAGAATACCGAATTAAAGGCGTCAATCAAATTCAAGTGAATGCCAAGACGAGCCTTACATTTGCCAATGGGCTCAGAAGTATTCTTCGCCAAGATCCCAATGTCATTTTTGTGGGAGAAATTCGCGACAACGAGACAGCAGGTATCGCCGTGAATGCGGCACTTACTGGCCATTTGGTGTTGTCGACATTGCATACCAATGATGCAGCAACTGCATTGCCACGTCTTGTGGATATGAAAGTAGAGCCATTTCTTGTCGCCTCGACAGTAAATGTTATTGTTGCACAGCGTCTTGTGAGAAAAATCTGTGAGTCGTGCAAAATGCCAGTTACTCTTCAAAGAAGTGAGGTAATAAAAAATATTCCAGAAGTATCCATCACATCACATTTTGCCCCAAGTGAAGAGTTGCATGTCTTTGAAGGAAAAGGATGCAAAGTCTGCCACTTTACCGGATATGAAGGACGAATTGGCGTTTTTGAAGTAATTGAAATGTCTGCAGAAATAAAAAAACTTATTACCGAAAAAAATGATTCTGACGTAATTAGCAAACAAGCGATTGCCGAGGGGATGACAACCATGCTCGATGATGGCTTAGAGAAAGTCTCCAAAGGACTTACGACAATTTCAGAAGTTCTCCGTGTCACAAAAGTAGAATCGTTATGAAAAATAGTAAGATAACTATTTCAAGTAGTGATAAATTAAATCTCATCAGCAATATTTCTACCATGCTTAGCGCTGGCATTCCTATCCTTGAGACAGTGGATTCACTGCTGGAAGATGCAAAAGGAAATACAAAGAAAATATTGCAAAAACTCAGAGATGATTTAATACAAGGAAAACACATCTATTCGTCTCTGGCAGAATATCCTCGGGTATTTAATAAAGTGACGGTGAATATTATCCGCGCTGCAGAAGAAGCAGGAACACTTGATATATCGCTCAAAGATTTAAAAGAGCAAATAAAAAAAGATATAGAATTTAATGATAAGATACGGGGAGCGCTCACCTATCCTATCCTTATTTTTTTTGTATTTAGTGCTGTGCTTTTACTTATTTTGTTGGTGGTTATTCCAAAAGTGGCAACGGTTTTCCTGAATTTACATGTGGTGTTGCCCCTTCCCACAAAAGTTCTTATTGCGGCATCTTCTGCAATGCTTACGTATCCTCTTCCAATTCTTCTGGGGACAATTATTGTGATTGCTTGTCTTGTCTATCTTTTTAAGGCAAAGCGGCAGATTATTTTGGGGCTTCTTTACAAATTGCCTATTGTCTCAAATTTAGTAAAAGAAATTGACTTAGCAAGATTTTCAAGAAGCATGTATTTGTTGCTTTCATCTGGCATTACCATTAATAATGCACTGGAATTAAGCCAGGAAGTGGTGCAGCGGCAGGATATTGCATCAGCAATAGGGATTGCCAAAGAAAATGTCCTCTCCGGCCGGGAGCTATCTGAGGGGTTTAAAGAGCGTAAGCAAGTATTTCCCTCCCTCATGGTAAAAATTATTGAAGCAGGGGAAAAAACAGGGACACTGGATAAGTCAATGCAGGATATTTCCGAGCACATGGATTATGAAGTGGGAAACGCACTAAAAACAATGATGACAATTTTAGAGCCGCTTATGTTGGTGATTGTGGGAATCCTTGTTGGTGGCATGATGCTTTCTATTATTGCTCCTATCTACTCAATTATTGGTCAGGTTGGGACACACTAAAGCATGTCAAATATTCAATATCAAATATCAAATAAAGAAAAGGGATTTACTTTTATCGAGCTTCTTTTGGTGATAGGAATTACGGTAGTGCTTTTTGGTTTTATTACCTTTAATCTTGCAAAATCACAAAGAAATACCTCAGTAAATACAACCGTAACGGCATTGGTTGCTGATATAAAATCACAACAATTAAAAGCAATGGCAGGTGCAACAGAAGGAAGGACAGCAAATGACAACTATGGTATATATTTTCAGTCAGGCAATTACACGCTTTTTCATGGCATGACGTATTATCCAAATCCTAGCGACCATTCAAATTTCGTTATTTCTACAGATAGTACCATAACACTTTCCACAACGCTCCCAAACAGTCTGCTGATTTTTTCAAAAACAAGTGGTGAAGTTGCCGGATGGAGCAGCGGAAAAAATACCATCACCGTTACCAACGCAACAGATACGAGTAAAAAGACAATTACCATCAATCAATATGGCGTCATAACGAGCATACAGTAATAAAAATATCAAATGACAAATATCAAATATCAAATATCAAATAAAAATAAAAGTTCCAAACTATTGGATATTGGATATTGGGTATTGGATATTCATCGCCATGGCGGAGCGGGACAGTCGCTTGTGGAGCTTTTGGTGGCAATAGGGCTTGCAGCGCTCCTTATTCCCGCGCTGCTTACAGGAATGATTGCAGCAAGTTCTGGAAAAGCACAGGAAAACCAACGCACCCAAGCAGTGGGACTTGCAAATGAAGCACAAGAAATAGTACGAAGTATTCGGAATACCAGTTGGTCTACCTTTGCTTCCTACCCGCTTGGCCAGCCGTTGCATCCTGTGTTGTCTGGGACAACGTGGACACTGGTTACAGGATCGGCAACCACCAATTCTTTTACCAGACAAGTTATTATTAGCGCTGTTTATCGGGATGGAAATGGAAATATTGCAACAAGCGGTACGCTGGATCCTTCAATACGGCAAGTTGCTGCAAGTGTGTCGTGGAATTCTCCGATTTCTACCTCAGTAACAACGACCGCCTATCTTGCCCGACTCACCAACGCATCATATATCGATACTACCGTGGCTGATTTTACTGCCGGTACCAAAAATGGCACTACCGTTACCGATATGATTGATGGGGAAGTAGAGCTCGGCAGTGGCACAGCAAATGACTGGTGCAGTCCAAATGCTCCAGGCATTGTAAAATATACTCTCACCGGAAATGGTAAGTGGACGGCAATTAGTGCAGTTGCCCCCAATGGCACTACTGCAGGACATGCATATACAACCTTCGGATTTAATCAATCAGGCAATCCATTCGATAGCGTAAATGTGAGTGATCCTGCCTCAGGTAATCCGGTTGTCACTGCAGGCAGTTCGTTTACTGCAGATGCGGTCAAAACCTACGGACTCTTTGCTGACCCGGTTGCAAATTATGTGTATATTTCATCCAATTCAAATAAATATCAAGTGGATGTGATAAAAACAACAGATATTACCCAGCATGTGGCAACGTTCGACAGCTCTGGAGGTGAGGCAGGATACAGCGTATATGTTGCGACCATCAGTGCAACAAGAGTAGGATTTTTCACCGCCGCAGATGCTGTCCATAGTGTCTATAAGCTCTATTCTTTTGCCGTTGGGTCTAGTCCTTCTGGTGCGCTTGCTCAAAATGGCAATCCGGTTACTCTTTCTGGCATTGGGAAAAAGGTAATTGTTGTGGGAAATGATGCATTTATTGCATCGTCAAGTACTACCACCCCTTTACAAGTAGTTAACGTAGTCAATCCATCTGCTATGACATTGCTTACATTTACGAATGGATTTTCTCTTGGGAGTTTACAGGGTAATAGTCCAAAAGGAGCAGTCGATCTTGCAGTGGATACCAGCGGACGCTACGTATATCTTGCAACAAATTATGTTGATGCAACACATCCCGACGTCTTTATTATAGACGTGAGTACACCAACTGCTCCCGTTGTCGTGGGAAGTGCGATAACGTTTCAAAATACTGCTGCGATGGATCCCACAGGAATTATTCCGGTTTCAGGCAATCATTTGATTGTTGTTGGTTCGGGCGGACAAGAATATCAAGTATTTTATACCTTCCCAAGCGTAAAGTACTGCGCTGGTGTTACCCTTACATCCGGGACAAAAATCACTGCAGTTGCCGGCATAACAGAAAATGACGGAGATAATTTTGCCTATGTTCTTACTGATGATAGCAGTGGATGGTTTCAGATTATCCCAGGAGGCGTTGGCAATGGCGGTGGGGGAAGCGGGTCAGGGACATTTATCTCCCAAGGTCTTCCAGTCCCAACGCTTAGTGCAAATGCAACATTCAATAATTTTCTTCCTATAGCGGATGCACCGCCGCCAACAACAATAGCTTATCAAGTGGGAGTAGCGCCTACGTGCGCAAGCCCATTTACCTTTGTGGGGCCAGATGGGACTTCAGGCACCACATTTGCCACCGGCTCTGCGATTCCTCTTACCGGGTCTTCGGGATACCAAAATCCAGGAGCATGTGTAAAGTACAAAGTGTTTATGAATGCAAATGGCAGTAATTCTCTTACGCCTGTTCTGTACCAGGTAAGCGTTAACTATTCACCATAATGCCAATTTTTAATTTAAGATTTTTAATTTTTAATGGGCGGCAGGGCTTTACCCTTATTGAATTACTGTTATATATGGGAATTTTTGTGATTCTTTTGAGTGTATTTATACAACTTTTTGGGTCACTTCTTGCAACGCAAATTACTTCAGAATCATCAGCAAGTGTCAGTGAGGATGCAAAATATCTCATCGATCGCCTTTCCTACGATATTTCCCGTTCCCAAAATATTACTTCTCCTGCACAAGGAGTATCAGCTTCCACGCTGCAATTTGTTGTAAATAATACGCAGTATACGTATTCCCAAAGTGGCAATAATCTTGTGCTCACCAATACCAATGGGGCAAATCAACTCAATAGCAGCGAGGTAAGTGTTTCCAATCTTTCATTTACTCCAGTTGGCAGCAGCAGTGGAAAATTTACCGTTGAAGTAAGCTTTACCCTTACAGGAGTAGCAACAGGCAACGGAGGTCGTCCCCAAACAGAATCTATACAAACAACACTTGGAAACAGATAGGAATTTCACATGTCAAATTTCAAATGTCAAATTTCAAATAAAAATAAAAGTTCCAAACTATTGGATATTGGATATTGGGTATTGGATATTCATCGCCATGGCGGGGAAGGTCAGGCCCTGGTTACTCTCCTATTTTTTATGATTATGGGAATTACCATTACTACCGCTGCTGTCATTGTTGTTATTACCAATGCTGCCTCTGCAAGTACCTATCAGCAAGGGGCAGATGCATACTATATTGCAGAAAGTGGCATTGATGAAGGGCTGCTGCATCTTTTGCGAAATCCATCTTTTAGCGGTACAGAAACATTTACCGTCGGAGACGGAAGTGTCACCATAACTATTGGCAATAATACGATTACCGCAACAGGAAGTGCTTCGCAATCATCGCGGACAATACAAATGCAGACAGTGTACAATAATAATAC
>JANWIQ010000070.1 GCA_025449795.1 Minisyncoccota bacterium | reverse complement strand
TCTTACATTAGCCTCGTTGTATAATACACTTATGAAGATCCCAAGTGAGCGAAGGCTCCCAAGCGATCTATTTTTGTTTAAAACCCACTCTCCTATTCCTTCTTGCGGCCCAAAAATCCAAAACTCTTACAAAGGAGGCAATTTTTATGCCAACTGAAAGCCGTGGACAATCACCTACGTGGCCAACAACTGTATTGGAAAGAGTTAGCTGGCAAATCCGACATCCTTTTAGTAACACGCGAGCAATTCCCCCAATGGACATATCTGGACTAGTTACAGAAAATGAAGCAACGACTTCCCCCACTCTATTGCAATTACTTGATTCTGCATTACAAGATTCTCGTACATCTTTAGAGCGTGAACCTTCTTTAGATACATTAAATCTTTCAATTATTGATACTCTTTTAACTCCTGAGGTTAGAAATAGGATGCAGCAATTTTTTCCTGAAGATGATATTGTTACCGTTAATCATTCGCGTAAATCTGAAATTTTTACTCCCGCTGGCAACTTTTTCCGACAACTTGCCGTTGACGGAAGAATTTCTTGGAAAACTTTTGTAACTCTTTTTGACGTAGATGGGCGATGGAAACTACGTGCCCCCGAGGATCTACATATCTACGATCTCTCACCAGAAGAAGCTGGGGATAAGTTAGAAGAAATTTTTGGTGTTATGTATGAGGCCACAACTCCTTCTCTTGAAGTTGCTCGACCACAATTCAATATGCATGATCGTACCCATCTTACTAGAAATAGAGCGCTTACTCAGAGAATTTTAAAAGAGGTAGAAGGAATTACCGATTATGACCTTCGCCTAGGACATGCAATTTCAGTACTCCACGATGGAGCAAATATGTTTGCAAGAGATGAACATCCACTTGTTGTCCTATTTGCAGCTTATCGATCAATGCCACAATTATTTACCGATAATCCATCACTTTTTTATGCAATTGCAGTTGGTATTCTTATACATCATAGCCAACAGATAACAACATTACTCGAAAAGCGAGGGCTTTCTATGGATGACGCTGTTCCTTTTCTTGAAAAGCTTGGGCCTGCAGCAAATGCGCATGTAATTGGAGATACTGCTGATATTGGAAGGCCGAGGGTCAATCTAAATGGTAGTAGAAACGATGTTCTTTTTGAGGATCCACATACTGAAACACAAGCTTATTGGCATACTAGTTTTGTTGGACTTGATCCCGAAGACAATTCCACTTTTAACCTTCAACTTTCGTACGATCCTTTTGTTACCAATGACGAAGTGGATATTTTCAAAGACGTACAAAGACCATCAACTCATGGAGAGAGAAGATTAATTCCCCATCATGAAGTAGAAGAAATATATCAGCAAAATGGAACTCCCTACTTTATTACACATTCTAATAAAGTAATGAATATTTACGGCGTGCAGTTTGCACTAGCAGCCATAAGCGCATTTGCTATGCATCATCAAGTTAATCAATTTGTTGTGGATTATTACGACCCTTCCTTAAGAGAATCATTACAACATAAGCCTGAATATGCCCAGTATACTCCTGGACAATGGGAAGAACTTTCTCATAGAAGACTTACTATTAAACGAGGAGAAGTTGAGGCATATTTAGCAGAACTTCGAGAAGGAAATATGCAATTACTTGAAAGTCCATTTGCAGCATAATTTATGGCAGAAATAGATTTGCAACGCTACGCAGATGCCCCTGGTATAACTTCTCTTGAAGGTGCTACCTCTTGGGCTTTGTCACGAGCAAAAGAAGCAAGCAAGCACATCCCGCAACTACTTTCAGGATATAATCATACTCCTACCGGATTTTTGGAAATTGGACCTGGCGTAGGAGGTGTTACTCTAGCAATTTCAACACTTTATCCTAACAGGAAAATTCAAGCAATTGACTGTGACAGTAATCCACTTATACCAACACGTATGGAAACTAATGGAGTAAGTTTTCAACCCATGAAAGCTGAGGATATAGATAGTTCATTTATATCTAATAGACAGTCACAAGGGATTAATACAATTGTTGGCATGCGTTTACCAGGAACAACAATTGTATACCTAGTGAACCTACTTTCCCAATTAGGCTTTCGAGGAGTATTTATTGGAAGTATTATTGCCTTAGAGTCAGGCGAAGAATATTATGCAATGCAACAATTGGCAAGAAATCCAAATGTTACTGTTGTATCATTAAATGAGAGTCGATTAATTCAGGAGATAGGATATGTTGCCCATTTCCCTTAATTCCATTATTATTACCCTATGACAACCACTCCCAAACATATTATTACCATTATTGGCAATATTGGTGCGGGGAAAACCACCACCCTCCCCTTCGTGGCCAAGGCGCTGGATGCAGATGTCGTAGAGGCAGATGATCTTTTCCAGACACTCAATCCATTCAGGGACAGATATCTTGCAGATATCAAAAGATGGGGATTTACCAATGAGTTGTGGATGGCACACAAAAGAGTGGGACTTATCAAAAGCGCTGTAGAACAAAGCACCAAGGAAAATATTGTGATTGATTCCGGCTTGATTATGAGTTGGGTCTATACCAAAAGTCATTTTTTAAGCGGCAAAATGGACAAAGATGAATGGGCATTTTTTAATGAGCTATTTACTCAATGGAGTAAATTGTCCCTCAAGACTACCCTACTTTACCTGACTGCACCAGTGGATGTGCTTCTCAAACGCATTCAGACACGGGGACGCGATTACGAACTGGAAATGTACAAAAAAGAATACCTCGAGCAATTAGAAATGGGATTAAAAGACCTGATTGCAAATTTTGGCGGGGTTTTTGACAATACGGTTACAATAGACTATACAGAAATTGGCAGACTCACCGAACCTCAGCCACAAAAAGAATTTATGGAATTAGTACAAAAGAAATTTTCCTATACCGCATCTGGGATGGAAGAACAAAACCCACTATTGACCTCTTAGCCACTTCTTTTTTGTTATCTGAAATTGGATTATTTGTTTATTGGATTATTCCGCTTTAGCGGTTATTCCCATTCCATAGTTGCGGGGGGCTTGGTGGTAATATCGTAGACAACACGGGAAATCTTCGGGACTTCATTGACTATTCTGGATGAAATTTTCTGTAGCAGGTCATACGATAATCTAGACCACGTGGTCGTCATGACATTTTTTGATTCGATAACTCGCAGCGCAACCACTTCTCCCATAAATCGTCCATCCCCTTTTACTGCGGTTGATGTTGCCCCAGTCATAATAGGAAAAGACATATACACATTGTCCAGCACTTTTGCTTTTTTTAATTCCTCTAGCACAATCATATCTGCCTGTTTTTCCTGAGCCAACCTTTCTTCGGTTACTTCGCCCCGAATACGTACTGCATAGCCTGGCCCGGGGAAAACCTGTTTCCAAACCACTTCTTTGGACAAGCCTAGTAATTTTCCCAACTGTCTTACTTCGTCTTTGTACAGCTCCCGCAAAGGCTCAAGAAGCGTTAATTTCATTTCCTTCGGCAATCCTCCGACGTTATGATGGGATTTAATTTTGTCCGCGTGCTTACTTCCTTTGCTTTCGATAACATCAGAAAAAATAGTCCCTTGCATCAGAAAGACAGAACCCTCCGATGCACTTCGTTTACTCAAGGAAAAATTACTGCCTGAGCTTGTCGAAGGCTTTTTCATTAATTTATGCATTTCCTTTTCAAAGACATCAATATACATTTTCCCAATAATTTTTCGCTTTTCTTCACTATCGGTAATTCCCTGTAACTTTTTGAGCATTTCCTTTTCTACATGGATAATGCGTGGCATTACTCCATAGGGAGTAAAAACCTCAGATAAAATCTGTTCTGCACCCTCCCGCATAAGGCCATTGTCCACAAAAATGGGAATAAATTTCTTCCCTATTGCCTTTGCTACCAATACGCCAGCAACCGTACTGTCAACCCCTCCAGAAACTGCAGCAATGACATGCTCATTCCCCACAATATTTTTAATTTTTTCAATCATTGCTTTTGGGTCAAGCGTATGGCGTTGCAATTTCACTCCGCTAATAGCAATAAAATTTTTCAGTATTTTTGTCCCCTGCTCTGTATGGTCCACCTCAGGATGAAATTGCAGCATATAGATATGTTTTTTTGCATCCTCTGCTGCAGTATTGGGGACATGAGGAGTAGAACCAATAAGAGTAAATGATTTTGGAATGGCAATAATCTCATCCCCATGGCTCATCCAGACAGTAGATTCTTTTTTTACCCCTTTCATAATTCTTGATTCTTGATTCTTGATTCTGAATTTGGCCGGTCCATATTCTTTTCTTCCTGCAATAACTTTTCCCCCAAGCAGATGGGCAGCAAGTTGAAATCCATAGCAAATACCCAATATTGGAATTCCCAGAGAAAAGATCTTTTTATCAATGGTTGGAGCTCCTTTTTCGTAGACTGAAGATGGGCCACCGGAAAGTACAATACCTTGGGGTTTTTCCTTTTGTATTTCTGCTAATACCTGTTCGGGTGTAATAATCTTAGCAGGAGCGCCAAGGGACTTGAGGCGGCGGGCAATAAGATGTGCGGTCTGGGAGCCGAAGTCAACGACGAGAAGCATAGCCCGATTATACGGTATTCATGGAGAAATACACAATAACTATCCTAGCCATTCTTTCTTAAAATCATTCAATCTATCCACAAGAATTGCCTCACGTATTTCTTTTACCAAATGCGTAATAAATGCCACATTATGGTACGTCCCCAGTCGTTTTCCCAATATTTCGTCTGCTTTGTATAAATGACTTATATATGCACGGGAATAATGCTGGCATACATAACAGGTGCAGGTCGGATCAATGGGAGAGGCATCTGTTGCATACTGGGCATTTACAATAGACATCGTGAAATTATTTTTCTTTGTCCCTCCGCTTTTCGGACTTCTATATAAATTCCCATGCCTACCCCGCCTGGTCGCTGCCACACAATCAAAAAAATCCATACCCCGCTCTATTGCTTCAAAAAGATCTTGCACTTCTGCAATGCCCAGTAAATGCCGTGGCTTTTCTTCTGCAAAATATGGCACACACCAATCAATCATTTGGTACAGTGTTTCTTTAGAGCTATATGAGCCTCCTATGGCAACCGCGGGAAAATGCGTATTTACAAATTGTGCCGATTCTTTACGAAGGTCTTCATACATGCCCCCATGGACTACCCCATACATGAGCTGGTCGTCTCTTGTCTGTGCCGACAAGCTTGCCAAGCCCCACCTATTGGTACGTTCTACGGAAAGCCTGGTACGCTCCCAGTCCCACAAAGGCGATTCATGATCATCAAATTGCACAATAAGGTCTGCGCCTAATTTTTCTTGAATGGCAATAGAGCGTTTGGCATCAAACCATTCTGCATGTCCATTCAAATGGGAATAGAATGTTACTCCATCTTCTGTAATGCTTGCACTTTTCATCCTGAGCCGGTCGAAGGATTCTTGCCTGGTCTTGGTGATGGCCGGTAAGAGAAATTGGGTATCGGCAGGAGAAAGAAAAACAGACTTGGTAAATTTACCCAACTTTCTTCCGCTCCTGTCCTGCAGGACCACTTTTTTCTGCGCATGGCCAAGAGAAAATACCTGGTATCCCCCACTATCTGTCATGGTA
>JANWIQ010000069.1 GCA_025449795.1 Minisyncoccota bacterium | reverse complement strand
CTTTCTTCTTTAGCCTCAATGGAGTACAATAAAGAATATCCAATGTCAAATTTCAAATATCCAATTTCCAACATTGAATATTGGTAATTATTTGATATTGATTATTGGATATTTATTTTTATGCCTAAAAATATCATTTCTTTTGTCTGTCAGGAATGCGGGTATGATAGCCCTGCATATATGGGCAAATGCCCGGAGTGTGGGAGTTGGAATTCCATGAGAGAATTCCACGAAACGCAAAGCTCAAATCGCAAATCGCAAAGTTACAGCTCAAAAATAGAAAATAAAGAAAATAATAAACCTGAGCCATTGAGTACGGTGCAATTGACTTCAAAACAGAGAATTCCCACTGGATTTGTAGAAATGGATAGTGTACTTGGTGGGGGCATAGTACTGGGAAGTGCTACCTTAGTAGCAGGAGATCCCGGAATTGGTAAGTCAACACTGCTTTTACAACTTTGTTTGAATCTTGCAAAATCACGGGGTCCTGTCGACTCCTCACCCCGCTCCGATGGCTTCACTCACAAGCTCGTTGCAGGCACTCGAGCGGGGTCCCCAGTCGCGCCACCCCTTGATGTAGAAAGAAAGATTTTATATGTATCCGCAGAAGAATCACGAGAGCAAGTAGCAATGCGTGCGATGAGACTCATGTCGCAGGCAACAGGCAATAGGGAACAGGCAGTAGATTCTGATGTCATCCTGAACGATAGTGAAGGATCTCAATCTACGAATAAAGAGATGCTGAAACGAGTTCAGCATGACAAGCAAATAGATTCTTCGGTTTTGCCTCAGAATGACAATAAAAAAAGTTTGGAAAATAATCTTCTATTACTTTCTATTACCGATACAGACCAAATTGTTGCGACCATTGCAGAGACGAAGCCTGATTTTGTGGTCATAGACAGTATCCAGACGGTGGAGTCGGAAAATGCCGGGGGTTTGTCCGGAAGTGTTGGACAAGTCCGATATGCTGCACAACAATTTATCCGGCTTGCAAAGCAGAATAATACACCCATTATGTTGGTGGGCCATGTGACAAAAGAGGGCATGGTGGCAGGACCAATGGTGCTGTCCCATATGGTTGATACGGTGCTTTTCTTAGAAGGGGAAAAGTTTACGAAGACGCGTATTTTGCGAAGCCTAAAAAATAGATTTGGGCCAGTCGATGAGGTGGGAGTATTCCTTATGGAAGGTGAGGGAATGGAAGAGGTCAAAAATCCCGAGCAAATTTTTCTCTCTTCTTCGCCGAAAAATGTTCCTGGTTCAGTACTAGTCATTGTCCTTGAGGGTACCAGGCCATTTCTCATAGAAATTCAAGCCTTGGCGGTGTATTCCAAGTATCCGATGCCCAAGCGCGTTGCGTCGGGCATGGACCAAAAGCGATTAGAGTTGCTGCTTGCAGTTTTGCAAAAGCATGCACGGCTTCCTGTTGAGACACATGATATTTTTGTGAATATTGCAGGAGGGATAAAAGTAAGCGATCCGGCAGTTGACTTGGGTGTGTGTCTGGCAATCTATTCCTCTCTTAAAGATAAGCCACTGGAAAGAGTAGTCTGTGTTGCAGAAGTTGGCTTGTTGGGTGAGTTACGCAAAGTCCCATTTATTGAAAAACGGATAAAAGAGGCAAAGAAATTAGGCTTTGAGAGGATAATAACTGCAGAAGGATTTAGTACCCTCAGAGAAGTCCTTGAATCGTATGGGCTGACTCCTTCGACAGGCTCAGGGCAGGGTAAGCAATGGAAACAAAAGGACGAGAGACATTTTAAATTAGAAGAAGAATAATCAATTTTCAAATAACAATTTACCATTTTCAATCAAGGCTCAATTTCCAATTTACAAAACGTTTGAAAATTACTACTTTGAAAATTCAATAAAAATTGAAAACTGGAAATTAAAAATTATTGACTATGACTAAATCTGAAGAAAAGATAATTGCAAAAGCAATAACAAAACAAGAAGCACTCCCGAAAAATTTTATTGTAAGCCTTGCCGACGAGGTGGCAAAAATTGTTATCCAGCGCTTGCCTAGGCGGTCTGGGGGTGGGAAAAAGAGGATCCAGAAAAAGAAAGAAGACATTAAAGATGCTCTTTTTCTGGATACTTCTGCCATTATAGATAGCAGGATTTTTGATGTGGTGGATTTGGGGTTATTACAGGGGACACTGGTACTTCCTGAATTTATTCTCGGGGAGCTTAAGCATATTGCAGATAGTCAGGACATGGTAAAACGAGAAAGGGGACAGCGGGGGCTTGCACGGCTTGAAAAAATCCGCAAAACAAAATTTCTTAAATTCCAGCTCTTAAATGAAGAACCAGAAACCCGTAAGCAGGAAGTAGTAGACGATAGATTAATTCTTTTGGCCAAGAAATATAAAGGGAGAGTGATTACCTGTGATTATAATCTGGAGAAAAAATCTGCCATCAGTGGGGTCGTGGCAATCAATGTCCACGAGCTTGCAAATCGGTTAAAAATTCTTGCTGTCCCTGGGGAGAGTCTCCATATAACGCTCCAGCATGTGGGAAAAGACCCAACACAAGGAGTAGGATATTTGGAAGATGGGACAATGCTCGTTGTTGAGTATGGAAGTAGCGATATTGGGAAGCCAGTGGATGTCATTGTCTCACGGGTTATTCAAACCTCCTCAGGAAGAATCCTCTTTGCAAAGAAGATCTAAGATTCGGTTTACTGCCAGATATCGCTTGGGAACAAATTTTTTCTTGGGTCTAGGCGGGTATGTTTGCCTCTGGGCAAACCAAGTAAGGCACGCTAATATACCCTGCGAAAAATTATTCCCTGCGCTTTATTAGACATTCGTTTATTCGTTTATTGGATTATTTGTTTATTCCTTATGTTAGAATAAGGTTATGCCTGCCCAAAAGCATTTTATCCTTCCCAGAAAAAGAGGAATTCTCCTTTTGCTTCTTAATTTTATCATCGTAAGCAGTATTTCCATTTTCATTTCCATCAAAGTGCAGGAGGAGATTACCTACCAGGCATGGACAAGCTTTTCCACCGAGACAAAAGATGTCCAGGCGGCTCTTGCAGAAAGACTACATATTTATGAAGCATTATTATATAGCGGAAAAGGCCTTATAGATAGCAATAACGCGACTATTACTCCTGAAAAATGGCATACATATGTATCCTCGCTCCAGCTTTCCAAAAACTATCCTGCCGTTGCGACGTTTGGGTACGGATTTCTCGTAAAACAAGCAGATAAAGCAAATTTTGTTGCTCAGATGCGGCAGGAATTAGGCAATAATTTTACCATTACCCCTCCTGGCAATAGGCCTTTGTATGCAGTGGGTACCTATCTTGAGCCAGCAAATCCTGCAGGGGAGGGAGTAGATGCTCTGGTAGATCCGGTACGGGCAAAAAGCATCCAAGACGCTATTGCAACAGGAAATATTACTGTGTCGAATAAGACAACGCTTTATATAGACAAGGTAAAAGTACCTGCATTTGTTATGCGGACTGTATTTTACAGGCAAAAAGCAGCTGTTGGGTATATTACTGCCACATTTCGTATGCAAGACCTTATCCAAGTAGCCCTGCAACATAATTTCCAGGGAATACGATTTGCTGTATATGAGGGGACAAGTACTAAAAACCTTACTACAGCACGATTATTTTATACTAACCTACCTTCCACATGGCAGACGTCGGGAAAGCTCAGTCAAATAGTTACGATTCCCGTTGTTTCCCATGGATGGACCATGGTATTTACCGATACTACGACGCCTTCTTTACGTGATGTCTATGCCCCAACAGTTATTCTATGGCTCGGGGCAATTTTTGCTTTTCTTTCTACTTTTCTTTTGTATATTCTCCTTGTCCGCAATCGCTACGTAGAAAGTGTTGCAGAGATAATGACCAAAGAGCTTTCGGTAACCGTAGAAAAATTGCATGATGACAAGAAAAAATTGGAAGAAGCAATGACGAAAGATGAATTTTTATCCATGGCAGCACATGAGCTCAGAACGCCTCTTGGTACCATGCGATGGCGTATAGAGGATATGGTATCGGGAAAGCGGAAGTTTACTCCCCAGACAAAGGAGGATTTAGACAAAATGTACAGTAATGTGATTCGCCTTATTCATATCGTGAATAATCTTCTGGACGTGAGCCGCATTAACCAGGATAAAATCAAAGACCATCCGGATATGATTGATGTTGTAACTCTTGCTGAGACTGTTATCGACACACTAGGGGAGAGAATTGAAGAGAAACGTGTGCAGGTGGAGTTTGCCAAACCCACTGCAGCAATTCCGATGAAGATTGACCAAAATTTATTGGAGGAGATTTTTGTTAATCTCTTTACCAATGCGATTAAGTACAACAAAAAAGGTGGAAAAATATTCCTACGGCTTGCGGCAACACAAAAAGAACTGCAAATTACGGTGGAAGATACGGGTATTGGGATTCCCAAAAAAGACCAAAAAACTATTTTCGAGAAGTTTAAAAGAGGAAGTAACGTAGATCCTGATAGTTATGAAGGTACTGGGCTTGGATTATTTGTGGTGAAAAAATATGTGGAACACTGGAAAGGGAATATTACCCTCAAAAGTGTTGTGAATAAGGGGACTACGATTACCGTTGCAATTCCCATGCAAAGAGATATTAAGTGAAAAGATATGAGGATATTAAGTACTTATTAAAATTCCTTATTGCACTTAGTATCTTGATATCTTAATATCTATATGATGAAATCAATTCTTGTAGTTGAAGACAATAAAGAATACCGAGAGCTCCTTACCAAAAGGCTCTCTCAAGATGGTTATACCATGCTCGTTGCACAAAATGGCAAAGAAGCACTTGAGGTACTCAAAAAAGACCATACAGACTTCATTTTACTCGACCTACTGATGCCCGATATGGATGGGATAAGCTTTTATTACCAGCTGGAACATATTCTCAAAAAATCAATTCCCATGATTGTCCTGACAAATGTCGTAGATGCTGCAGGATTTGGAAAAGATGTGAAAGAGGTGCTCGTGAAGTCCAATATATCGTTGGATGAAGTCGCAGGGAAGGTAAAAGAGTACCTTTGACCGTTAAGCGTTAACCGTCAAGGGTGCAGTATTAAGACTTCTCGATTCATCTGCCTTGGCGAATTCGCTCGAAGAATATTGTTCGAGCCTGTCGAGAACTAATTCTAGTTTGTCCTTTACCCTTCTAAAACACATTCTTCTCTGCTTTTAAGTGGGTCAAATGAAGTACCCACAAGTATACATTAATGATCGAAAATACGACAAACACGATTGTTTTCTCAAATCCTAATGCATACCCAATGGCAATCTCAAAAACAAAAGAGGAGACAATGAGTACTTCAAAAAGTACAGACAACAATTTTTCTCCCCACACGTGAAACCGTTCTACTATTCCTGGAGCACTTTCTCGTTTGGTTATACTTAATAAATATCCCCCGAGTTCTACCGCGTGGATTTCAGATTCCCTAAAAATAATTGGCTCAAATCCTTTTGCCATTACCTGGATGTCATAGCCCTGGCTAGGCAAAAAGTTGAAGAGAAAATCTCCTTGCTTGTTGCTTATGGTGCTGCCGAGGATATCGTTGCTGCTGTTGTCCAGCAGGTACACATTTGCATTTGTAACAACCTCGCCGGATTCTTTATCAAAGACACGGCCTTTTACTTTGTCTCCTAATTTTCTCTGCACTGCAGTAATTCGGGAAAAGTTAAGGAAATAACGAAGAAGATAGCGAAGGGGAATATGGATACGGCTACTAAATGATAACAGCGTTAAGAAGACTAGAATGGCTGTTGCAATCACTGCATTGAGGTCAAAAAATCTGGTGGAGTAAGAAACATCCTGTACATATGCTTTCGTGGTAGCAAGGATATCCTGGACAATGGTAAAGTAGTATTTTCCCACGGTTAACAGGTTAAACGGAGCAGGAGACAAAAGCACTGCAGGATATTCTTCACCAGGATTGGGCCCAATAGTAAAAGTAACACTTTTTGGGACATACCCTATGGCAGTAATAGATGCTTTGTACGTGCCTTGAGGAAGCGGCAAAATAATTTGGCCATCAATATTGGTATAGCTTGGGTTTTTTATGGGAAATAACTGTGGCGGGAGTGGTAAAAATGCATGGGTTCGATAATTTTGGTAGTAGAAAAGCACTTGGGAAGCTTCAATAGGTTGTTGGTTAATGGAATTAAATACTCTGAATGGTTGCGAGACATTTACGTCTGCTAATTTTTGCTCAGAAATATTGCCGTAAATATCGGAGACGCGGGCAAATTCTTCATATGCTCCAGGTAAAGGGGGCGATTTGAGTTGGCCTTCATAGACGCCATTTTGGGTCTCGATAAGGTCGGTAATCGTTGTATTTGGTTCTGCGGCATCGGTACTGGTAATGCCCAAGACAAATTTATTCCGGATTACTACCTGGACTCTTTTTATTGCTTGGGGCTTGTTGACTTGAAAGCGGAAATTATACGTAACATCTTGTGGGACAGTGATAACCGGCTTAGGCGCTGGAGCATTTGGCTCGGTAGAATTTTGTTTGGGAATATAAAGTACGATATTTGACGCAACGAAGGTGACTGTTGTCGGGTCGACTTCGGGAACTTGTCCTGAGGTAGCAGTTTTAAAAGCAAAAATATCAGAGGTAGCAGTATTGCCTTGTGCATCGGTTGCTTTGACCGTAACGTAATATTTGGTATTTACGGCAAGATTGTCCAGGAGTACTTGATACAAGCTATGTAAGCCATTTTTGGCAAGGGAATTGGTAAGATTTGTTGGGCTTGTACCATACCATACAGCAATAGTAGAGGGAGCAGATGTTTGGACAAAAAGATTGATAGTAGTGTCTGAAATACTATTGAGCGTCAGCGCGGTAATACGTAGTGGTTTGGCAGCAGGTGTGGGGGTAGGAGTATTTGTTAGTCCTGGAACTGGCGTAGCTGTTGGGCCAGGCGTTGGAGTAGCAGTGGGTTGGGGTATGGATGTGGGGGTAGGAGTAATTTGAGAAGCGTCATACAAATAGCTTTGGGATTTGGATTGGTCGCTTGTGGTGAAATTAGAAGTACTAATACGGACGTTGAGGGGAAAAGTAACAATGCTTGTTCCTGTGTAGTTGGCTGTTGTGGTAAGAGAAAAGCGTACTGTTTGGTCTGTTGTCTGGGCAGGAAAACTCGATATGGTCCAGTCGATTTTCTGGTTGACTTCATCGATCACCGCGCTGGTGTTGTTGTATGCTTTTGTACTTGTCCCGGGCGCATATGCAGCAACATCAACAGAAGGAGCAGGAGATCCGGCAATAGTCCCCGGGTACCATTGTGCCTCAACGGTAAGTGGACCTGCATAGTATAAATGGGATCCATAGGTAATGGTATAGGTAATGGTATGGCCTTGGGCAACAGCTGTTGCAGTATCGGAAGTAACAGCAAGCTGGAAGTCAGACGCCTGGGGAGGGACAGTGCCGGTGACAGAGATGGCTTGGTCTGCTTTTACTAGCGGTGTAAGAATACTACAAATAATACCAATAAGTACCAATATATACCAATATTTCAATAATATTGTCATCCCGAACTTGTTTCGGGATCTATTCGGGGTAAGATGCTGAAATAAATTCAGCATGACAGCGAGGTT
>JANWIQ010000068.1 GCA_025449795.1 Minisyncoccota bacterium | reverse complement strand
GTCTTTCATAAGGAAGAATATCCGGATCAAATTTTATTTGAATGGATTCCGCATGTCCGGTCGTTCCAGATGATACCTGCTCGTAGCTTGGATTTTCTCTTTGTCCACCAGCATACCCTGGCATTACGGATATTACCCCCTTCAATCTTTTAAAGATTGCTTCAGTACACCAAAAGCAGCCATTGGCAAATGTTGCAATTTCTAAATTTGCCATAAAACAAGTATACACCTTCCGGAAGCATCAGTGTCTCTGCTCAATCAGTGTTTCGGATTGCGGAATATTTAGAAAGTCTGATATCTGATCTATCTATTATCCGATTTAGCCGATAACGCTGATATAAGCCGACTTTTCTGCTATCATAGGTACATGGATGCTGCAATTTCTGTAAAAAATCTCACCAAAACTTTCAAAGACTTTACTGCAGTAAATGATATTTCATTTGAGGTAGAAAAAGGAAAAATTTTTGCATTTCTGGGACCAAATGGTGCAGGGAAAACCACAACCATAAAAATGCTTACAACTCTTTTAGATCCTTCTTCGGGATCGATTATGTTAAATGGGTATGACGTATTATCCCAAAAAGATGAAGCAAGAAAATCATTTGGTATTGTATTTCAGGACCCTAGTCTTGATGATGAATTAACTGCATATGAAAATATGCAGTTTCATGCAGTGTTATTTGGTATCTCCGATAATAAAAGAATTGAAGAATTATTGCACTTTGTAGAATTGTGGGATAGAAAAGACCATTTAGTCAAAACATTTTCTGGTGGAATGAAGCGCCGTCTTGAAATTGCCCGTGGGCTGTTACACAAACCAGTTGTACTCTTTTTGGACGAACCTACCATTGGGCTAGATCCGCAGACAAGAAATTTGCTCTGGACGCATATACAAAAACTGAATAAAACAGAGCAAGTTACCGTATTTCTTACCACCCATTATATGGAAGAGGCAGAAAAAATGGCGGATATGATTGCGGTAATTGACCATGGACAAATAATTGCACAAGGAACTTCAGAGACACTTAAAAAACAAACCAAAACCAAAACGCTTGAAGAGGCATTTTTAGCACTTACTGGCAAAACAATTCGAGACGAAGAAGCAACCGGATCGGATAAAATGAGGCAGTTTAGAAAGGTGTGGCGCGGACGCTAAGGAGTTTGTAAAGTATAAAGTTTATCAAGTAAAATTAAAAATGACTTTATAACATTATAACTTTATGGACATTATAACTTATTTATGAATGCAATATATATACTTTGGTTGCGAGAGCTCAAGCGATATTTTCGCTCAAAAGCAAGAATCCTAGGGTCACTTGGACAGCCCTTGCTCTTTTTATTTGCTCTTGGATTTGGGCTAGGCCCTGTTTTTCAACGTGCGGGACAAGGAAATTACTTCCAATTCTTAGCCCCAGGTGTTATTGCAATGAGTATTTTATTCACTGCAATTTTTGCAGGCATTCAAGTAATTTGGGATAAGCAATTTGGATTTCTCAAAGAGACATTAGTTGCACCTGTCTCCAGATTCAACATTATGCTTGGCAAAACGCTTGGTGGTGCAACGATTGCTACGATTCAGGGAATAATTGTATTTCTCCTTTCACTTGTGGTAGGATTTCGGCCAGAGCTTACGCTGCTTCCCCTTATGCTGCTTTTTATGTTTCTTATTGCAGTTTTCTTTACAGCGCTTGGGATTTCTATTGCCTCACAGCTTTCCGACATGCAGGGATTTCAGCTTATCATGAATTTTTTAGTACAGCCGGTATTTTTTCTTTCTGGTGCGCTTTTCCCTTTGGGGAATTTACCAAAGGTATTTAGCTACATTGTTGCAATAGACCCACTAAGCTATGGAGTAGATGGCATTCGTGGGTCGCTTACCGGTGTAACGCATTTTGGGCTTTCGGTAGATATCTTTGTCCTCGGAGTACTTACTGTTATTGTCCTGAGTATTGGAAGTTATCTTTTCTCCAAGATACAGTTGTAAATTGAAAATTCTTCCCTCTTTCTTACCATGCTATTTGTTCTATCTCACGAGAAAAGGGGAGAATAAAAATAGTGAATGCGCAGGCGTTTTTGGAATATGTTGTTGCAGGTGCGGTAATTATTCTTGCCATTCTCGCTATTGGAATAGGAGTTGGTATCGCTCTTCTTATTTTTGAAATACGCAGCACTCTTCGTAGCATGCAACAAACCGTCAAAAGTATCGAGCACTTGAAAGAGCGCATGTCATCTGGCATGATAGGAAGCATAGTCTCTTGGGGAAAAAACCTCTTCCAAAAAAGACCGCACCATGACTAAAGCAAAAGAGCTAAAAAAAATCGCTGAAGAGATAGAAGCGTGTAAGGAATGTAAGATGGGGACAACAGGAAAAGCAGTACCAGGAGAAGGTAACCCGCAAGCAAAGATAGTTTTTGTTGGAGAAGCTCCCGGTCGACAAGAAGCAGCAACAGGGAGACCATTTATTGGCAGGTCAGGACAACTCTTGCGCCAGGCAATTCGCTCTCTTGGCATTTCTGAGGAAGACGTATTTATAACGAGCGTTGGAAAATATATCCCCCTCCAAGGGACGCCATCCGCCTTCCAAATTACCCACGGAAGAACCCATCTTATGAAACAGCTTGCCATTATCCAGCCGAAAATAGTAGTGCTTCTTGGATCTATTGCAATACAGGGTGTGCTTGGGGAAAAGCTTCCGATAAAATCCTTGCATGGGACAATTCGGCAAAAAGAGGGCACACACTATTTTCTTACCCTTCATCCCGCAGCCGGGCTGAGGTTTCCGCCACTAAAACAATTGTTTTTGGGGGATCTATCTGGACCTCTTTCTCAACTCTTACGCAATTCGTGACCGCTTCTTAAGGACCACTCTTACAATGAAGCGAAAGAGCGGTTTTATACTATTTGGAAATCCTGCTCATTGTAAGAGTATAGTAAGAGATGAGGTGTTTTTGTTGAAGCTACAATTACAATATGATATCATCCCAAAGCTATGATGGTAAATAAAATTCTGGTTGTTGAAGACGATGCAGGAATTCAGGAATTTTTGCGAGAATTATTATTGGATAATGGGTATGCGGTTGAAACAGCACTTGATGGGGTTCAGGCACTTAATCTCATAAAGAAATCTCAACCGGATCTAGTTATCTTGGATCTTGGCCTTCCTAACCTGGCAGGAGAAGCAGTCTGCATAGAAATCCGAAAGAAATATCCGGATTTGCCTATCGTGATTCTTACTGCAAAAGACGATGTCTCTGATGTGGTAAAAGGGCTAAATCTTGGTGCGGACGATTATATTACGAAGCCTTTTGTTGCGGACGAACTTCTTGCCCGTATCAAAGCACGTCTTCGTCACGGAGAAGATGTAAAATTGCAGGTTGCAGATTTGGAATTAAACAATAAAACTTTTGAGGTAAAAAGAGGCGGTAAGCTTATTCAGCTTTCCCCACACGAATTTAAGTTGCTGCAGTACCTTATTAGCAATAAAGGAAGAGTTTTGACGCGCGAAATGATTCTCAACCGTGTATGGCTTTATTCCTATGAAGTTGATACACGGGTAGTCGATGTCTACATAGGGTACCTCCGCAAAAAAATTGACCTAAATTACAAGAAAAAACTTATTCATTCAGTCCGAGGCTTTGGCTACATGGTTAAAGAATAATCTTCGTGCATAAAAGGTATTGGCAAACAGTGCATTTTTTTATATAATGGATTCTTCTTACTAAATTCTTACGGACATGGGAAAAACAAGAGAAGCTGTACCTGCAGCACACACAAAGCTCAATCAGTGGTTTGCTACGGCAATTTGTGGCAACGATATTTTGAGTTCTATTTTTTATGTTGCGGGAATTGCAACAGTCTATGCGGGCGCATATGCGCCTTTTGTTTTGGCATTTATTGCACTCGTCCTTTTCTTTTACAAGTTCGTGTATACAGAAGTTGTAGAAGCACTTCCAACCAATGGTGGTGCATATAATTGTCTGCTCAATGCAACCAGCAAAAATCTTGCTGCACTTGCGGGTACGATAACGATCTTGTCTTATGTTGCAACCTCCGTTATTTCTGGTGAATCAGCAATGCAATACTTGTATTCCATTTTGCATACCCCAATTATTCCCTTAACCATTGCCGTGTTAGGATTTTTCGGGTTATTGGTTATCTCGGGAATTAAGGATTCTGCAAAAGTTGCGTTAGCAATTTTCAGCTTTCATGTATTTGTACTAATTGTTTTTGTTCTCTTGGGCGCATGGTATTTTATTCATGGAGGGCACTCATACTTTGCACAAAATTTTACTGCGAGTATTCCTTTGGTAAAGCGAGTAGGAGGCATATTGCCGGCGCTTTTCTTTGGTTTTGCTGCGTCTCTTCTCGGAGTATCCGGCTATGAATCGTCTGCAAATTTTGTAGAAGAGCAGGATCGAGGAGTTTTTCGAAAAACACTGCGAAATATGCTTATTGTGGTCGCAATTTTTAATCCCCTTATTGCTCTTCTTGCACAAAATGCATTGCCTTTTGATGCACTTCTAAAGTCTCAGGACTTTCTTTTATCCAATGTTGCCAGGGTAGTTGCGGGGACATGGTTTCAATACGTTGTTGTTATTGACGCCGTTTTGGTATTGTGTGGAGCAGTATTAACGGGATTTGTAGGGGTCAGTGGACTTGTCTATAGAATGACAACCGATGGGTGTTTTCCCTCTGGGTTTGGAAAGATCAATAAGAATGGATCTTACCCATATATTGTCATCACATTCTTTCTTCTTTGTACCTCAATTCTCCTTTTGACGCACGGTAACCTGCTTTCTTTGGCAGGTGTTTACACGATCGCATTTCTTTGTGTGATGACGCTTTTTGCCTTTGGCAATTTACTGATGCGAGAGACACGAAAAGATTTAAAACGCACCTATCATGCGCCTCTTATTTTTGTGGTACTTGCGTTTCTTGCAACAACAGCAGGGATATTGGGAAATATAGAAATAAGCCCACAGAATGTCCATTACTTTCTCACCTACTTTATTCCCTCAATTCTTGTAGTATTTTCAATAATTTATTTGGATGTGGTATTGCAAGCGCTCGCAAGACTAACCAGCTCCGTGCCATTTGTCAGTACATATTTTACACGGCTCTACGATAAAATAAATGATAGAGGTCAATTTGTGGTATTTATTAATAATACCAGTAGGCTTTTTAAGATTCTTGAGTACATCAATAAAAATGAAATAGGAAGACATATTTTTCTCATCCATTGCAACAGTGGGGACGATAAAGAATATAAAGAAAAATATAAAGAAATGGAAGAGATGATACCGGCATTGCAAAAATCAGGCGTATTTCCGGATTTCAATCTACAGATTATCCGCAAAAATAAGCCTTTTGGCCCAAAGGTAATCGATGAAGTAGCACAAGAATTGCATATCCAAAAAAATAGAATCCTTATTGGCTCTATTCATAAAGAACATCCATTCGACTACGACCAACTCGGCGGAGTCCGCATTATCTTCTAATCTAGATTTGGGATATAATCTTCTTATGAAAAACAATGTTTGGAGGGGAGTTCTCATTGAAGAAAGTCTTCTGGATAGTTCAATACTTTCAAAAATGACTATTATCTCCACCAAGACC
>JANWIQ010000067.1 GCA_025449795.1 Minisyncoccota bacterium | reverse complement strand
GGATTTCTTATGCACCCGTTACTCCATTATGCAGATCCGGATTTTGGCAGATATTTACTGCGATTTGGCAGATACACAAGCCTGATTGCTTCGGAGTTGCAAGACAAACACATGGGAAAGAATCCTGTCGTTTTCCTAAAATATATGTTTCTACTGCCATCCTGGTGGTTTTTCCTTATCTACATACGGCACAAAGGTTTTTTGGACTCATGGCAAGGGTTGGTGTGGGCATTCTTCTCGGCAATGAGATTTCCTGTTGCCTACGTAAAGTATCTGGGAAAGTAGCCCATATGCACCTTGTTTCATTTTTGTTAGAATAAAGCTATGAGAATACTGGTGACAGGCGGAGCCGGATATATTGGTAGCATTACCGTGAAAGCTTTGCAAAAAAGGGGTTATGAAGTAGTTGTTTTCGATAATCTCAGCCAAGGCCACAAAGATGCTACTTCTGCGCCACTTGTAGTAGGGGACTTGCTTAATCAAGACGATTTCAAAAAACTTGACAAATATACATTTGATGCTGTGGTCCATTTTGCCGCTTCTGCGCTTGCAGGAGAATCCATGGAGAATCCCTACAAGTATTTCCAGAATAATATTCAAGGAGGACTCAACCTTGTAGATTATATGCAGAAAAAACATATTCCCCACATTATTTTTTCCTCAACATGTGCTATTTATGGATATCCGGAAAAAGTTCCAGTTACAGAAGACGAAAGCAAAAAGCCAGAAAGTGTTTATGGGGAATCCAAGCTTACTTTTGAAAAAATACTTCATTGGTATGACACTATTTTTGGAATAAGACATATTAATCTTCGCTACTTTAATGCCTCAGGCGCCGCATTAGATGGCTCTTTAGGTGAAGAACATGACCCTGAGACACATATTATCCCTGTTGCTATAAAAAGAGCATTGGAAAAGAAGCCTTTCTTTTTGTATGGAACAGATTATCCCACAAAAGATGGGACATGCATCCGTGATTATATTCACGTTGAAGATTTAGCAATTGCTCATATCCAGGCGCTTGAATATCTTCAAAAAACCAATATGAGTAATTATTTTAATCTCGGGACAGGAAAAGGATACTCCAACAAAGAAGTGCTTACCATGATTCAAAAGATTACCGGACTTGATTTGGCAATTCAAGAAGAACCTAAGCGTGCAGGAGATCCTGCAGTTATTTTTGCAGACAATACGAAGGCAAGAAGGGAATTGGGATTTGATCCAAAATACTCTAATTTGGAGACAATTGTGAAGACCGCATGGGAATGGCACTCACGCAAAGCGTGAGAGTTATAAGTAGAAAATGAAAAATGAAAAGTCTGAAAACCAAAATGGATTGGAAAAGAATAGTTATCGTTTTGCTTCTACTTCTTATAGTATATAATGTTCTTTCCGTTGTTTATCAGCAGCGAAATGAATACCTCTCCCACAATTATTGGCAACGGTTTCCGGGCTTGGGAAAGATTTACTATAATTCGGTATATAAAAATAAACATGGAGTATTTCTTCCTGATGAAATAATTTATTCCTATATAGGCGGAGCACTTGTGCATGGAGTAAGCCCAATTTATCTTAATCCCGAAGTTCCTCCTTTGGGGACTTACTTTATTGGAATTTCCGAAGTTATTTTTGATAATGAGCACATTATTTCGTTTTTATTTGGCGTTACCTCACTCATTTTACTATATATGATAGGGCTTCAAATATTTACCCATAGAATTACTGCTTTTTTCCCTCCGCTACTTTTCTCTTTCGAGCCAATATTTAAAAACCAACTTATTTATACCCCACTTTTGGATATTATTCAATTATGTTCTCTCCTAGGGGTTTTTTATATGTTTAATCTGGCAATTTTGGGAAGGAAACATCAGATGCAGTATTTTTTGTTTACCAATATCCTACTGGGGTTTTTTATTTCAACAAAATTTTTTGGTACTGGTTTTGCAGTGGTGTTAGCCATGTTTTCCCTATTAGCTCTTCACAGGGATAAGAAAAGGATTTTTTACTTTTTGCTTACCCTTCCTGTTGCTATTATTATTCTCTATGGAACGTATTTCAGAGTATTGCTTTCGGGATATCCTTTAATTAAATTTTTGGGTATACAAAAATGGATATTTCTCTATAATACGGGTCACTTATCGCAGCGTTTTACCTTATGGCCCTTGTTATTTTTGAATAAATGGTATTTATGGTTTGGGATTACAAAAGTAACAACAGATTCACAATGGGTTATTACGTGGCCAATACTTACGATACTCTCATTTGCAGCGATGATCGCATTTCTCTTTTTTAAGCAAAAGAAGTCTGTCGAGATATTATTCGCTTGGATCATTGCCTACTTATTGCTTTTAAATTTTGTTCAAATATCTTCTCGTTATTTCGTTATACTTATACCAATACTTTATCTTGTATGTATGTATGGGGTAGAAATATTTCTAGAAAGTTTCAGCCAGGTCACAGTTTTAAATTTTTTTAGGTTTTAAGTTTTACATTTTACGTTCTTAGTTTACAGTTATGAAGATCGCATTTGATATATCACCACTATCTACCGGGCACAAATACCGCGGAACGGGATTTTATACGTTGCATCTTAAGGAAGCATTGGAAAAATACTTTCCACAGCATGAGTATACATTTTTTACCGACAAAAAAGATATTCCACAGAATGTGGATGTTATTCACTATCCGTATTTTGACCCATTCTCACTTTCCATTCCCTTGTCTTACGCAAAAAAGACTATTGTAACGGTGTTGGACTTAACGCCAATTGTCTTTCCCAAAGCATTTCCCGCAGGAATACGGGGAAATCTTTTTTGGCAACTGCAAAAACGGTCCCTTGGAAAAATTGCAGGAATTGTAACGGATTCTATTTCTGCAAAAAATGACATTGTGCGCCTGACAGGAATAAGGAATGAAAAAATAAGCGTAGCGTATTTGGCAGCAGGTGAAGGGTTTACGAGATTTAAGATCTTAGATTTTAGAATTAAAGAGATGCAAAAAAAGTATCATTTGCCGGAGAAGTTCGCATTGTATGTGGGGGATGTAACGTGGAATAAAAATTTGCCAAGAATTGTGGAGGCAGCAAAAGATGCAAATATTCCCTTGATTATAGTGGGGAAAGCGTTAGTTGAGGAAAATTACGATAGAGCTCATCCGTGGAACCAGGATTTGGTAAAAGTCCAGTCAATTATCAAAACTACTACGAATATCAGGGCGGTTGGTTTTGTACCCGATGAAGATTTAGTAGCGTTATACAATATGGCAACTGTCTGTGTAATGCCGAGCCTGTATGAAGGGTTTGGCTTACCAATTCTTGAGGCAATGGCTTGTGGATGTCCGGTTGTGACAAGTAGCGAGGGGTCGCTTTCTGAAGTAGCGGGAGACGGGGCATATTTTGTAGATCCACGAAGCGTAGAATCTATTACCAAAGGTCTTCAAGAAGTTTTTTCCAGTAGCGTACTCCAAAAGTCACTATCCCAAAAAGGATTAGTCCAAGCAAAGAAATTCAGTTGGAAAAAAACAGCAGAAGAAACGATACAAGCTTATGAAAAAATACATAGCAAAATATAAGTTTCCTGTTACTATTGCGGCTCTTTTCCTTGGTTGGTGGGTATTACTACAGGTAATATTTCTTTTTTCTTTTCGTATCCCTCTGCATAAAGGATTTCTTGGACGTGTTCCCTGGGCAAATTTTGATGGTGCTTTATACCTACTTATTTCTAAATATGGGTATGGGCTTTACCAGCAAGCATTTTTCCCACTATTTCCACTATTGCTTGCATTTTCCAAAAACTTTTTCTTAGTGCGGGTAACAGGTGCATTTTTTGTTGTTTACTTATCCTTTGTGGTACTACTTGTGCTTTTTACTAAATTGGCACTTTTGGATATGCCCAAAAAGAGTGTTGTGTGGTCTCTTGTATTTCTTCTTCTTTTCCCAACGTCTTTTTATCTGGTAAGTATTTATACCGAATCGTTTTTTCTTGCACTTAGCCTGGGAGCATTTTATG
This sequence comes from Minisyncoccota bacterium, assembly GCA_025449795.1. GTDB lineage: Bacteria > Patescibacteriota > Microgenomatia > Levybacterales > UBA12049 > JANWIQ01. Next base: position 3,211 of record JANWIQ010000067.1, on the reverse strand, counting down.
CACTTAGAAAAGAAAAATTTGTTATTGCCGCTCTTTTAGCCGGGTGTGCATCTGCTACGAGAGTGGTGGGAGTTTTTCTTTTTCCGGTTGTCCTAATTGAATATTTCCTATACCTTAAAAAGGAAAAGATACCTATTACCAGTATTGGAATAGTGATAAAAGTTATAGCTTTGGCAACTCTTTCCATGGGGGGATTGCTTGCTTACATGGGGTATTTATGGAATGTCTATAAGGATCCATTGCTTTTTGTGCATGCCCAGCCTCATTTTGGAACCCAAAAGACAGTAGGGACGATTACCTTATTGCCTCAAGTCGTATACAGGTATGTAAAAATATTTCTTACAGTAAATCCCGTAAGTCATGATTACCTTATCGCTTTATTGGAATTTGTGTCGGTATTTTTCTTTGTAGGGATATTACTTTTTTATTGGAAAAAAATTAGGCCAACATATTTGTTCTATAGTTTCTGCGTTATACTTTTTCCCACGATTACCGGTACGCTAAACTCCGAACCACGTTATGTGCTGGCAGCTTTTCCGGTATTCTTTATTCTGGGAAATATTTCCCGTATATGGATAAAAGTATTGTTGGCAATAACTTTTGGTATACTTCTTATACTCCTTGCTGCATTTTTCTTGCGGGGATACTTTATTGCATGAAAGCACAGGTAATAACTACATTCAAGAAACTTCTTCGGCATGAGCTCATAACGGGAAGCTTTTATGTATTTTCTGCAGGTATAGTAGTGGGAATTTTAAATTTTTTGTTTAATATTTTTCTCACCAGAAGGCTTTCGTATAGTGATTATGGTATTTATGCTGCAATTATATCCCTTATAGCGATTTTATCTATTCCGGCACAGGCGATGACACAGGTAATAATACGATTTGCCACGGAATATATTTCCAAAAAAGAACTTGGAAAAGCAAAGCGTTTTTATAAACAGGCTTCGGTAACACTTGTGTCCCTTGGGATTATTTTGGCTATTTTCCTTATGGTTTTTTCTTCGGTAGTAAGCAGTTTTTTCCAGTTACATTCTATATGGTACTTACTACTAGCCGGCATCCTGCTTATTCTTGGATATGGGACATTGGTTACCAACGCATATGTGCAAAGTCTTTTGCGATTCCGGTTGCTATCGGTAATTAATGTAATAAATAGCGTAAGCAGAATTGCTATAGGAGGATTATTGGTAATTTTTGGTTTTCAGGTAAGCGGCGCATTGGGTGGGACAATTTTGGCCGGAATAATAGCATTTGTTGCCGTATTTTTACCGGTGATAAAAGTATTTGGCGGCGTGAAAGAGGTGGGAGTAAACTCCCATTTTCGGCATATAGGGAAGTACAGTATATTAGCTGGTGTATCGATGTTAGCGTTGGCCTCTTTTACCTCGTCGGATATTCTTTTGGTCAAGCATTTTTTCTCTCCAACTACGGCAGGGTTGTATGCAGGATTGGCTATTGTCGGAAAGGTGATATTTTACTTTTCAGCACCTATTACTGCTGTTATGTTTCCCCTTGTTATACATAGACATCATCAAGGAAAAGGGACGAGGAATATTTTGTATCTTTCTATCTTTTTGGTATTTCTTCCGTCATTGTTGCTAAGTGTTTTGTATACAATTTTCCCAACAATTTTCTTGACATTTTTTCTTGGGGGAAGAGGATTTTTACAAATGAGTCAATATGTGGGACTTTATGGAGTATATATTGCCCTTTTTAGTATTATCAACATTTTCGTAACATACTCTCTTAGTATGCATTATGCTCCTGCACTTTATCTTGCAGGCGTTGCTGCAGTAGCACAGATTGTGGGTATTGTTATTTTTCATTCCTCACTGGGAGAAGTAATAAATGTCTCTGTAGGCGTACTTCTTCTTCTATCGATAGGCATGTCATACATGCTGCTTAAGCATATTAAAAAATAGATTTTAGATTTTGGATATTAGATTTCTCCTTGCGGTGAGGCTAGGGATTTAGTATAAATGCTATATGCTTAAAGCAAGAAAACAAACCTCGAATAGGCAAAATGTGTATATCTCCCTCATAGTTCCCGCCTACCAGCAAGAAAAGACGATACAAAAAGACATAAGATATATTAAAGAAGTAATCGAAAAGATTACCAAAAACTATGAAATTGTTGTTGTTGTGGATGGAACACTTGATAAAACTCTGCAAAAAGTCAAAGCAATCCATTCTCCTAAAATTAAAGCATATGGATACCCAACCAATCATGGAAAGGGGTATGCGGTCCGGTACGGAATGGCCAAGGCAAGGGGGCAAGTAATTGCCTTTTTGGATGCGGGTATGGACTTGGACCCCAAGGGGCTGGAATTACTCCTTACTATTCTGGAAGCAGCGAAGGCAGATATTGTTATTGGGTCCAAGTTGCATCCTAAGTCTCGCGTGTATTATCCAATGCAGCGAAAAATTCTTTCATGGGGGTACCGCTCTGTGGTAAAGATGCTTTTTGGGCTTTCTATTAGTGATACGCAAGTAGGCCTAAAAGTATTTCGGAGAAAAGTCTTGGAAGATGTATTGCCAAGACTTCTCGTAAAGCGCTACGCTTTTGATATAGAGATTCTTGCCGTAGCACATCACTTGGGATACAAAAAAATTAAAGAAGCTCCCATAGTCCTTAATTTTACCAATTGGTCGTCTATTACGTCAGTTAACTTCTTGCAGGCTATCTTTAGGATGTTGTGGGACACGGCCGCCGTATATTATCGTCTTAGAATTCTTCATTACTACGACAACAAAAGCAAAAGAAAATGGGTATATGACCCGGAGCTTAACTTTCGGGTGAATGTTGGGTAATTTTCGGGATTTTAGATGTTAGATTTAAGATGTTAGATCTCAGATTTGGGATGTTAGAAAAGATATGAAAAATAGTATAAATACGTTTGAAAAGCTAGAAGTCTGGAAACAAGCTCATTTACTTGTGTTAGATATATATAGAATTACAAAAACCTTTCCTGATACCGAAAGATTTCGATTGGTAGATCAGCTTTGTAGGGCAGCAAGTTCTGTTCCTGCGAATATTGTTGAAGGAAATTCTCGTAATTCTCCAAAGGAATATAAGCAATACGCTTTTCAGGCGAAAGGATCGCTGGAAGAAACAAAATATCATTTGCTATTGAGCAAGGATTTACATTATTTATCTGAGAATGATTATGCAAATCTTATTTCTCAAGCAAACCAAGTAGGCATGT
>JANWIQ010000066.1 GCA_025449795.1 Minisyncoccota bacterium | reverse complement strand
TTGTGTCATAATAATTGTACTGCCTATGGCCGATACAAATCCGCAAAAACTAATAGGGTTAGAAGAATTAAACTCTTACGACCGCCAACGTCTAAGCGAAGCGACAACCCGTGAAGCACGAGCGGCAGTCATCAATACAATTGAGAGGGAGAAAGGCAATAGAAGTGGCGCTGTATTTTCTCCAGAAACCCGGGAATATATAGAAAAAATCTATGCTGCCCAAAGGCTCCAACAAAATCAACCACCACCTCCCAGTGCACTCTCCTCTTTTGGAAATCTTGCAGGCGCTTTTGGTATTGGGTCACTTGCTGTTGCTACCGCTGACACGTCTAAAAGTTGGGAAGTTATTGCCCATACCAACAGCAGGCAACTCGATGAAATGTTTGGAGAACATTCCGACTACGATGACGTTGGTGAAAGTGGCAATATTTCCGATGAACAGTTAGACAGTCTTTCTTCTAGTACGCTCTCCGGCTCGCAATATCAAGCACTTGAAGATCGCATACGGGATGCTGGAGCGAGCGATGAGGATATAAAAAACCTGCGACACAATTTTGATGAGCAGGTACGCGAGCGAGAAAGTCAAAGGACAAACCCAAATAAAAGCAGGCGTCAGCGGGACAGGGAAGCAAGGGAAGAAAAAGAAGAGAGCGAAAGAAGAAAACGCCTTCGGGAGGCTTTGCAAAACGTAGGAAAAGAAGAAGAAAAAAGAGGAAAAAAATTATCACCAGAAGAAATACAAAGGAGAAGAAAAGCCATTCTTCGACAATACGCAAGCGGGCAACAAAGAAAAAATAATCCCAACCTCGAACGATTACTTTCGAGAAGGCGTTTGTTAGGACTTGGCAGAAAATCTACCTTGCAAGGATCTGTGAAGAAAAGGGTTGTTGCCTCTGTCCGCAAAGAGCAAAAAGTGGCGCGGGAAGAGCTAAAAAAACTAAGAAAAGCAGCAAAAATTAGAAAACTGCCAAGCCTTCCGTTACCTGAAGGATTTGAAGATGCTGAATCCAGTTTCCTTCCTACTGCTTCAAATACTCCTTCTGGATCGCCCCTCCCACAAGGATCCGGACCCTCGAGCATTAGATTGCCAATACCCGGTCTGGGTAGTGGAGTTGCTAAAAAATTACTTTTTTCAAATCCGTATGTTGTATGGGCCATCTTGGGGGCAATATTATTAATTGTTGTTATTATCATTATCGTGTTGATTATCGCAAACGCACCAGGTTGCAAACTCGATTGCCCTATTCCCCTTACCCAGCTCTCCTGCGGTAATACCCAGTATCTTGCAAAAGTAGGTTCGGGGGGTGAGGAGGTATTTAATGAAACAAAGAGTTTTTTCCAAATAGATTTTAGAGACATGACGTCTGTCCAAAAAGATGGAAAAAAATTCTATAATGGCAAGGCGAATGAATCTGTTGCCCGAGCTTTGTATGGAATAGTCTGCATACTCTCTGGTGAATCTGCACCGGGAAGTATAAAAGCAGATTTCAATAATTTCTGGTATGGGGTAACTAGTCACAACGACGGAAGCGGCAGCTATACTCCTCCCATTATTCATCTGCAACAAAACCCCACCGTAACGGATAGTGCAAACAGAATTACTTGCGCCGGAAACTATGGCATAGATCCGCTTACAGGCAATTATAATTCTGACAATATTTACATATACAATCCCGAGAAATGCGTTTCCCCAAGTGGAACTACAGATAACCCCGCCTCTTTCGCACTTCCCAAACTGCAGTTTGTTGTGGGAAAAACGCTTGCAACCGCTTTTCTATATAACAATGTTTCTCAATTTAACCCTACCTACTTTTCTGGCAGCACGGCAGATATGGTGCAAGAATTTACTACTAATGTCACACTTTTCCATGGCATAAATGCATTACCAAGCTATTCCTGTGCAAGCACGGTTGGAACTCCTAATTTTGTGGATAATTGTTTTACCGATATGGTTGGGGAATATCTTACCTACCCTACGTACTTAGACACAGCGGGTGAAAACGGCTTTACCCAACCTTTTCCCAACCCTTTTCCCCAAGCAGCGCCAGCTGCTGGACTTACTCCAAACTTAGGTCTTATTTTTTCTAACTACAAATCTGATCCAAATTATGGTTTGTATTATACTTTTGCCTTCAAGAACCTATTTAACCAAAGTGACTTTTTTATCGGTTCACGGGTCATCAATTCATGCCCTACCGCGACACCAAGCGATGTCCCCTCTCTTATTAACGCGATTGAGGGATGGGGTTTTCAGGTAACAGGGGATGATCTTTCTGGCAAAAAAAGCATGCTGCAAGATGATTTCTTAGCACTATGTCTTGCCTTACAATCACCAAAATATGCTGCTCTGCTATCTGTTACACAAAGCCATATTGGGCTTAACTTCTCCGATCTTCAAGGAGGGGGAGGGTTTACCGAACAAAACCTTAACGGTTTTATTGTCCATATCTACGGTCCCCACGAAGGAGAGCATGATTATAATAAATTTACTATTATGCACGAATTGGGGCATGTGCTTGCGGATAAGCATGGCGATCTTTACGCCTTATTTCTGTCTTCGGTGTACAATAACACCCCAACTCTTCCTACGCTTAATTGCCAACATGATTACGATAGGCCTGGTATTCAAGGCCCCTATCCTAATGAGTGTTGGGCAGATATGATAGGCGAATATCTTACCTATCCCACATGGAGTGATTGGGCGCCGGAAAGTCTTGCCAATTATCCAACAGGCAAATATGCAAATTATTATTATTTTGCATATAAAAATATTTTTGGAGAAACGTCTTTCTTTGATACTTCCTTTAGAAAGACGCCCGATGGTCTTGCTGCGTATTCCAAAACGCTAGTGAATATACTTGCTAACTGTGGACACAGCATAACAGCATCTACGCTTGCCGGTGGCTGTCTTAATCTACTCCCAAGCCAAAATAAAACAGCTGTCACCCAGTATATTAAAAAGGCAGTAAATGACAATGGTGTTTTAGAGTGTGTGGGATTTGCAGAAGCTGCTACAATTGGCGTCGGTCAAGACATAGGCACGAGGAATGCAGCAGAGTATGCGCTACAACCCTTACCAATCCCTGGTTATAGCTGGATTCCCTACTCGGCGGGTGACAAATTCGTCTTCAAACCAGGAGACATTTTCATTCAATACTGGGGAAAACGTCCAGTCGAAGAGTACCTTAAAGACTATTTGCAAGATGAGCATATTGCAATCGTGACATCGGTCAGCCCTGATGGTAGTATTATAGAAGTTTCCCAAGGTAACAGCGATGGTGCTGGACATGCAGAGGTGGTCTCACGAAATGCAGCACATGAGATGGAAAGCTTATTAGGAGTGCACAGAATAAATAACTAAGATATGAAAACAATTTACATTGTAGGGTTTTCTTTAATTCTTTTTATCGTCATACTTCTTTTTATTATGTTCTCGGGAGGGAAAAATTCTGTAAAAATCAATCTCCCTTTCTTTCCCATACCAACACCAATCACCTCTCTCCAAGAATCTTCAAACGGGATTACAAAAATCTCAACAACCCAACCAAACGACAGGGCAAACAATATTCCTGCAGATACGACGATAACACTTATTCTTACAAAACCCATTGACCCGAATAAACCCCTAGATATCTGGATTTATCCTGAAATTTCTTATACCACAAGCGTACAAGGTTCTAGAATAGCTATAAAACCTTCTTCCCCTCTTCTCCCTGGTACAAATTATGAATACGCTATCCGCTACGCTGACGGGACAATATCTCCCACCTACAATTTCTCGACCCAGGGAACCAATCCAACCCCAGGTGTACAAGACACTTTTGGAAGAGAAGATGACTCATGGGAGAAACATTTTATGCCCGATCTTTTCTTGGCCAATTCCACCCCTTACTCTGCTCAAGACTTTTCTGTCACATCTTCTCCCTCAGACGCTTCACCCTCCCATATAATTTTCTCTGTGTTGCTTTTGGGAAATCCTGATGCAAGTAAACAGGAGTTTTTATCGTGGGTTATTTCGACAGGGGTTTTGCTTTCTCAAGTTAATCAGCTAGATATACACTACCAAATCTACCAACCAGAACATTAGCTTCCTATACCCTTATTGGCATAATAAGGTGAAGATAAGAAGCATTTCCTGCAAGGCGAAATACACCAGAGTTGAGCGGCCCGGTCATCTCAAAACGTATATCCTGGGTATCTGCAACCGCAAGAAAATCGAGTAGATACCTTGCGTTAAAGGCAATATCATTTTCTTCCCCTTTGAGTGTCATATCCACATCAACCACATTCTCTCCCAGGGAAGGAGCTTTTGAAGATACAGACATTTTCTCCTTTTGGATGGAAAGGGTAATGATGTTAGCTGTTTCCCGGGCAAATATCGCGCAGGTTTTTACTGCTCTTTGCAAAACATCTTTGTCTACGGTAATTTCTGTTGATGCATCTGTGGGAAGAATTTTTTCATAATTTGGAAATTCCGCGTCAATAAGCCTCCCAATAAAAACAGTTTCTTCCTGAGCAACAAGTATTTGATTTTGTTGGCCGTCTACATATACATCAATCGGCGCATCTTCCCGAAGAGACAGTACCTCTTTTATCAACTTTGCGGGAATAATAATACTTCCTTCAAAGCCTGCTTGCTCTTCTGTGGTTATCTTTTCCAGTGACAATCGGTACCCATCTGTTGCCACAAGGATAAATCCCAACTCTATTCTTTTAAAAAGAATGCCCGAGAGCGCTGGCCTTGTTGATTCGATACTTGCTGTAAAGAGAATTCTTTTCAAAACATTTTGGAGAGATTTCCCAGGAAGGGAAAGTATTTTTTCTCCTTTTCGCTCGTAGAGCTTAGGAAATTCTTCTGGGGGTACAGTCTGGAGTGTTGTTTTTGTTTTGCCTCCAACAATTTGTACGCTCCCCTCTTGTGTTACCAAAGACACCTTACCTGCAGGAAGTGTATTCACAAGCTCAAGGAAAAGTTTTGCGGGAATAGTGGCGCTACCTGCTTCTTCTATCACGCCCTGGATAACTGTTTCTATCCCTATTTCTAAATCTGTTGCGCTAAGATATATTTTTCCTTCCCTTGTTTCTAAAAGTACGTGGGAGAGTATGGGAAGTTGATTTTTGGTTGAAACAGCGTGATTGGTAAGGGCAAGTGCTTTCTGTAGGTTTTCTGACAAAAAGGATATCTTCATAGTATATATATTTGTAGTTGTAGTAGTGTATCGGGAAATGTGGAAAAAAGCAAGGAAGCGAAGCTAAAAAATCGGTGGATAACCTGTTGATAACATTCTGGATAAGATGTTGAAAAGCATCTCTTGCCAAAATAGTCAACCAGTTATCCTCGCAATCCCTTGGATATCCCCACAATTTCCTCACTAATTCTCGACTTTTCCACAAGAAATCCCTCAATTTTTCTAACCCCGTGCATAACAGTGGTATGGTCTCTCCCGCCGAGAATATTCCCTACCTCCACAAGCGTGATGCCAAGCTCTTTTGTCAGAAGATACATGGCAATTTGCCTTGCCTTTACTAAAGAAGCGTCTCTTTTGGGGCCTTTTAGCTGCGTTGGCTTGATGTTATAAAACAAACAAACACTATTGATAATGTCCTCTGAATGAAGCAGGGAATTTGTTTTTTGGCGTTTTTCATTCAGGGTTATTTCTGCAAGATCTAGGGAGATTTCCTGTCCTGTTGTCTTAGACTGGGTGATTACCCTATGTAGTGCGCCCTCCAGACTCCTGGTATCTTGTTCTTTTTCCGCGATAGCTTTCGCCACATCCATAGAGACTGGGATATGTAGCTGTTCTGCCTTTTTGAGGACAATTGCAGTTCGCATCTCAAAATCTGGTGGTTCTATATCTACAGTAAGACCACCGGCAAAACGCGAAGAAAGCCGCGCTTCAAGTTTTTTTATTTCACTCGGGGGCCTATCTGAAGAGAGAACGATCTGTCCACCATTATCAATAAGGCTATTAAATGTATGAAAAAGCTCTTCCTGGACTTTGTCTTTTCCTGCAATAAATTGTACGTCGTCAATAATTAAAAGATTTACCGAACGAAATCTTCTTTTCATCCGCGCAGTGTCATTGCTTCGTATCGCCTCTACTACTTCATTGGTAAATTCTTCACTCGTAATGTAGATAATTTTTGCGTCTGGGGTGTGCACATAAACGGCATTGGCAATTGCTTGCATAAGATGGGTTTTCCCAACACCAACTGGCCCATAAATAAAGAGCGGATTATAGGAGGTCCCTGGCTTGTCTGCAACCGTTTGTGCAGAAACAAAAGCAAGTTGGTTGGATGCAGAGACTGCTAGTGTTGCAAAAGTATAATCCTGTCGTACTCGTGGTAAATGGCCAAGAGACAATGGCTTTTGCGGCTCCGGGGAAAAAAGAGGTGAAGAGGTTTGTTTGCCTGCGGGTGCATTTTCTTCGTGGACAATTGTTTTTGGGACAAAAACAACATGCTCTATACTTACCTGCGCCAGGGAAAGCGCCTTTTTAATAACCGGTGTATGCCGTTGCAAAAGATTAATGACCATTGCAGAAGGCGCTGCTATGGTTGCTGTGGTGTCATTTACTTCAAGGAGAGTGGTTTGGCGAAAAAGCATAACAAAGTTTCCAATGGAAACTTCGGTTTTTATATTTGAGAGTGCGTTTTTCCAAAGAAGCTTTGTGTCTACAGTCATGGTATGTGTCATTTTGCAATGTGGATAACTTTTTGTCAAGAGGGATGTTGGGCTTTCGCTTGGGAACAAATTTTTTTATCCCCAGGGTACTAGCTACACAGTAGCGGCGCTCGGTCTAGGCGGGTATGTCCGCCTCTGACCAAGTAAGGCACGCTAATATACCCAGCGAAAAAATTATTCTCCAAGCTCTAGAAAATTAAGACTTAAAAATTGATTAAAAATTGAAAATTGTAAATTGTAAATTTGTATAGCTTTTGCTATACTGTATGTATGCCAAAGATTGGGGCGACACCACACAAAAAAACAAAAGGACAAAGAAAGCATGGGTTTTTGTCACGAACGAGTTCTCATGGAGGACGAAAAGTGTTAAAGAGACGACGGGCAACCGGGCGAAAAAGCCTTACGGTATAAGGATGTTAGCAAAACAAAATCGACTCCCCTCCTCTGAAAAATTTGATAATTCCAAAAGTGTTGTAACAAAATATTTTCGCGTACGTATAAAGCCCAACATGCTTTCTTATAACCGATTTGGATTTGTCGTAAGTAAAAAGGTAGATAAGCGGGCAGTTGTGAGAAATAGGCTAAAAAGGGTACTGAGAGAGTTGGCTCAAGAATATAAAGATATCCAACCTGGTAAAGACATGCTATTTATTGTAATAAAGAACTTTTACACTGTTTCCACAGAAGAGATACAAAAAACGGTTTCTGAAGTGCTTAAAAATTTGAATTTAGAACAGTGATTAAAAATTAAAAATTGGAAAGTAAAAATTATATGAGGTATATTGCGCTATTTTTCCTATCCGTGTACCAGGTAGTTATTTCCCCCTTAATTCATGCAGCAACAGGGACAGTCCACGCGTGTCGATATCCAGTAACCTGCTCTGAATATACAAAAAAAACAATCTTAACATATGGAGTAATACAAGGAAGCATAATGGGCATGAAAAGACTATCTACCTGTCACCCCTTCCAAAAAGGTCTCTAGTTCTATATAATGTAAAAGCAACTAGTGCGTCGTGCCTAGTGGCACATTACTCATAATGAATGTAATTGGCACAGCGTTTACCCTTATTTTTATTAACCCTACGATTAATGTGCTTTCGGCAATTTACCATTTGCTTGTACTGGTCCATATGCCATCTGCTTTAGGATTTTCTATTATTCTTCTTACGGTACTCATTCGGCTTATTCTTTACCCATTCACCCTTTCCCAACTGAAAACATCCAAAAAAATGCAGGCGCTTGCCCCAAGGCTCAATAAATTAAAAGAGATGCATAAAAGCGATGCAAAAAAGCTCCAGGAAGAGACAATGAAATTGTATAAAGAACATGGAGTGAATCCGGCAGCAGGATGTTTGCCGCTTCTCGTACAACTTCCTCTTATTTGGGGATTGTATAACGTATTGCAAAATGCAGTCAATGCAAACGCAGCGCATGTCGTGAAATTTGTAAATGGTGTTGCCTACTCCCCCTATTTAAAAATATCTTCTGCATGGGATCCGCATTTTTTTGGACTCCCAATGGCACAGACCCCTTCCTATTTATTTACCCATGGGATGTCGCTTATCCTTCTCGTGCCACTTCTTACCGCAGCATTTCAATTCGTCCAGTCAAAAATGATGATACCAGCTGTCAAAGCAGAAGAAAAAGTAAAAGAAGAAGTACAAAGGGAAAAAGGAAAACTTACCAAGGAAGTAAAAAAGGAAGACGATTTCCAGACAGCCTTTCAGACGCAATCTTTGTACATCTTCCCTATCATGATTGGCTTCTTTTCATGGACGCTTCCTGTGGGGTTATCTTTCTACTGGAATACTTTTACTGTTTTTGGTATCATACAGCAATATCAAGTACAGGGATGGGGTAGCCTAGGCGGCTTGTTTAACAAGCAAAAAAAGTAAACCGTCATTCTGGGGAACGAAGGGACTCCAGAATCAAGGAAGGATCCTGGTCAAGCGAGGAACAATATATGACAAATCTTGAAAAAGTTCAGAAAAAGACAGAAGAGCTTCTTACCCTACTTGGAGTACAAGCAACGGTTTCCGTGGCGCTAGAGGAAGAAATAGCCCAAATTAATTTGGAAACAGACGAGACGGGCATGCTTATTGGGTACCATGGAGAAACTCTTGAAGCACTCCAGCTTATTCTTTCCCTTATGCTCGCTCGGGAATTAGGCGAATTTATGAGGGTTTCCTTAGAAATTGGGGATTACAGAAAAAATAGGGAAGATTATTTGCAGCACTTAGTTGAGACAACAAAAGAACGAGTGTTGGCAGAGCAACAACCGGTACCTCTTCAGAATTTAAAATCATGGGAGCGACGTATTGTCCATCTCATGTTGCAGGATGACCAAGAAGTCACAACAGAATCCGAAGGCGAAGGAAGAGACCGAGTCCTCGTTATCAAACCTCGCTAATAGGTTTTATCAAGCCATCTTTTTTATCCTTCTTTTGGCTATTCCAACACAATTAGGAAAACACTTTTGGCCAACGTTTGCCTACGTTGCCGGGCAGCGCGTCGATTATCTCTCCCCCACCATATACATAACAGACATATTAATATTTTTGATATTTTTTTGTGTAATTTCAAAAACTTTTTTTAAACGTCATCCTGAATTTATTTCAGGATCTTTTCTTCTGAGATTCCGAAACCCGTTCGGAATACCCAGGGCTAGCGAGTTCGGAATGACAAGCAAAAGCGCTCTAGTATTTTTAGCAATATTGCTCTACCTGTCTCTTGGTATTTTTTTTTCCAAAAGTCCCCTGAACGGTTGGTATGAGCTACTCAAGCTCTTAGAGTTGGGTTTTTTTGCTTGGCTTGTCTCAAAGGAGAGAGCTATTTTTTCTCTGCTTTTCTGGGCTTTTGGCATTGGCGTTATTGTTGAGGGGACGCTAGCCCTCTTGCAATTTTTTCACCAGGGGTCGCTACAGGGAATATGGTATTTTTTGGGAGAGCGCTTCTATAGTGCATCAACGCCGGGAATTGCAAATGCAACTATCCATGGGCAACTACTCCTTCGCCCGTATGCAACCTTCCCCCACCCAAATGTTTTTGCAGGATATCTTGTTATTGCTATGTTGTTTTTGCTACCATATGTTTTTTCCCTGAGGGAACGAAGTGAATCGAAGGGGAGAAAAGTTCTTGCAATACTTGCGGTTATTTTTGGAAGCGTTGTATTACTGCTTACCTTTAGTCGTACTGCAATTGTTGTCTTTTTTGCGCTCGCCGTAATGTATGTATATTTGAAATTCGTGACATTGAGAATTTGGACATTGCTTGGAATCTGCATATTGGTGCTCGGAATTTTCTTTGACCCCCTTCTGAATGGGAGATTTACGGATATACATGGGTACATGGAAGCAGTAACTATACGAGATCTTTTGGCGCAAAGTAGTTGGTGGATGTTTGTGAACCACCCCCTTTTTGGTGTAGGGCTGGGGAACTTTCTTCCCTCACTCCCCTATTATTTACCTCGCAATGTGCTTTTTGGGCTATTGCAGCCAGTGCACAACATTTTTCTCTTTGTCTTGGCAGAGACAGGTATTGCAGGCTTGGGAGTTTTCCTTCTTGTGTTATATAAAGCTTTTACCAATTCCTGGAAAAATAAAACCACTCCCCTATTTCAATTTTCTCTCCTATCTTTATTGGCCATTTGTCTTATTGGCATGACCGACCATTACTTTCTTACGCTCCAGCAAGGACAATTATTATTTGTTTTAATTTTGGGAATAAGCTTCAGAAAAAACAAATTCCAAGTAACAAATACCAAATAAATTACAAATAACAAAATTCAAATAATTTGTGGGTTGGAGCTTGTTGTTTGGAGTTTTATTCTAGCACTTTGTGCTAGAATTACCTTATGGCTTTTTTTAAAAACCTTGCAACCCACACCTTTTACCAGGTAGTTGCCCGCCTTGCTTCTTCCGGCGCCACTTTTCTTATTACCGTCCTTATAGCCCGCCATTTTGGAGCGGCAAGCTATGGAGATTACGCCAAGGTAACGGCGTTTGTTTCCCTTTTTTATTTGTTTGCAGATTTTGGATTTAATGCAGTTTTTTTACAAAAAGAGAATGCATCAGAAAGGTTTAAGGACCTATTCTATACGCGTATGGTTGCAGCAATTTTTCTTATTATTTTGGTGAATGCAATAGCACTCTCCCTACCTTATAATTCCGCTACTGGTATCGGCTTTTCTCCTTTTGTGAGAGCAGCAATTGCCATGTTTTCTTTTACTATTTTGACCGAGTCTATTCTCTATTCTGTGTTTGCCGTTTTTCAAAGAAAGTATTTATACAAAAATTATATGCTAGCGACAATTATTGGTTCGTGTGCGAATGTGTTTTTTGTAGGAATATTTCTCCTGTTTGGCTTTCCCCTTATGTGGGTTTTTGTAGGATATGTGTGTGGGGGCGTCATCGAAGCAGGTACATCAATGGTACTTAGTAAGCAGCGAATACTTCCTATTATTATCCACACAGATTTTGTAAAAGAACTTGTTGCCCAAACTCTTCCGGTCGCACTTATGCTTATTTTTAATTTGGTCTATTTTCGTATCGATACAATTTTACTTTCAATTTTTAAATCGTCAACAGACGTTGGTATCTATGACATTTC
>JANWIQ010000065.1 GCA_025449795.1 Minisyncoccota bacterium | reverse complement strand
CGGCAGAAAATTCAAATTTCATTGTTGTATATTGTACATCTTTTGCTTGACATTTTTCACAAATTAGCCCACACTAAAAATATACTGCCATGAAGCGCTTTATTATTTTTTTTGCGGCATTTTTACTTGTTGGCATCTTCTTCCAATATAAAACCCCAGTTGCGCATGCTCAATATTACAGCCCGTATTCAAATCAAGACACAGATCCCGATGTTCCCCAAAACCTTCACACCTATACCCAAAGCACACTTATTAATATTTTATCTACTGTAGTTTGCATACTATCAGGTTACGATCCAGCTTCGCCAAGTCATAAATGCTTGGGATATGATAATCAGACCGGAAAAATAGGATATGTAAATCAAGACGGGGGGGCGCTTGGATTTATGCTAAATACGGTTGCAATGACCTACGTTTTACCCATACATTCCTCAAATTATATAGATTACCTCTCTTATAATTTTCATATATTTTCTGCAAAGTCTTATGCAGCACCCCCCCCAAACCAAAATGAAATAGGAACAGGAGCAATAGGACTTAATCCATTATTAACTATTTGGGTGGCATTTAGAAATGCTGCTTACCTTCTACTCGTAATAGTCTTTGTTGCTGTAGGCTTCCTTATTATGCTTAGGATAAAAATAGATCCGCGTACCGTAATGAGCATACAAAACCAGATACCAAAAATAATTGTGGGACTCTTGGTAATTACTTTTTCCTTTGCCATTGCAGGGCTTCTTATTGATTTAATGTATGTAACAACTTATCTTTTATTAAATATTGCAAACTCTTCTGTACCCGGCGGCATTGTAAATATTAATAATGTAGTTACTTATACCACTCCTTTTGATGCCGCAGATAAAATTCTACCAGGGCATATTTGGGGAGCAGTTGCTGCAGGTGCAGGGGGAATATCAGATTCTGTAAGTAATATTGTCGGCAATGTGCCGCTTATTGGAGGTATAAATGATGCTTTTCAGTTTATTTTTTCTATTTTCCAATGGATAGGGGGTATTATAGGAGGAAATGGCTTTGCTTGGAATAATAACGGTGGAAATGGTGGACTTGTACAACTTGTCCTTTTCATCATAATGATCGTTGCAGTTCTAACAGCTCTTTTTAAATTTTGGATAAGCCTTGTCACTTGTTATATTAATATTCTTTTTAATGTTGTCCTAGGCCCAATCCGCATTCTTTTTGGCATAATTCCTTCTGGTCCGGGAGGAGGAATGACAGGTTGGATAAAAGACTTAATCGCAAATCTTGCCGTATTTCCGGTTTCAATTGGCTTTCTTGTTATGGCAGCAGCACTTGCAAAAGCGGTAAGCAGTGGTCCTGTTTTTGCTCCTTTTTTTGTACCGGGTAAAGATATTGGCGGTGTTTTAAGTTTTGTTGCAATACTTATGCTTCCAAAACTTCCTGAACAGGTTAAAGAATGGTTTAAAGTTAAAGACGGAGCATTAGGAGGCGCTGTTGGCGGAGCAGTTGCAGCTGGAGTTGGATTTCTCGCAGGTTCTGCCAAAAGAGGCGGACAATCTGTTGGCCGTCATATTTTCCGCGCTCCAGACCCTTACAGATTCATACAGGCCGGACTTGGATATAAGCTGTTTAATCCAAATGCCCAAGCTACAAAAGGATGGCAAAAACCTTTTGCATTTGCAAGTAGGACGGTTGGAAGAGCAATGATTAGATATCAAGGATTAAATCCGGAATCATGGGCAAATGTAGAAAAAGTTGCTAAAGGTGGCCCAGGAGCTGGTACCGTTCATGGAACAAAAAACCCTTAAACATAATTAAAACTAAAGCTTAGCTTCTTTTTTGATTATGGCGAATGATTCCGCAAACAGAGCAGTTAACAACGTCCAGAGTAATCCTCCCGCTCCGCCTCCAACGTCTTCTTTCAATTCCTTTCTCATCACCCTACCATATGGCACACCCATTACAAGTTTATACATTGCATGGACTACTGCTTCATTATATCTTTGTCCTTTATATTCCATTTCTTCTCTTAATTTTCTATTTAATTCTTCACCCGACACTTCTTCTCCGGTATCTTCGTTAACAATTTTCCCGGTATTTGCATCAACGTGAATTTTACCAACTCCCATTTTACCAAGTTTAGATTTGGTCAGCACAAATCTAACCATATTTAATGCATCTGTTGTTAATTGTGGTTGATCTTCACCCTGTTCTTCAAATGTCCGCCTTTCTCTAAAGGCTTTTCTAGTAGTAAAAGGGTTTAGATAACGAATCAAACTAGGCCTTAAAATTTCATAGGCCCTGGTTCTGAGTGTTGAACCAATAAAGGTTAACTCTGTCATTGCTTCAAGAAGTTCCCCGCGCGACCATTCCCCTTTTTCAATTGCGTCTTTAATGTCTGGCACTTGTAGAAGCGCGTCTTCCATTAAAAATACATTGTCACCAAGCATTGCATGTTCAGTTGTGGTTGTAATCCCTCTTATTTTATCTTCACCGTTCTCTCTTACTTTTTCCCATTCCCTAACTAACCTCTTATGAAGAATTGGATATTTACCCTGGAAAAGAAAATCAGAAAGAGCCAGTCTCCCAGCCAAAAACTCTTCAATAACCTCATCACTTAAATGCTGTGCCCCGGAAACATACCCTAAAAATGCCTTGCCAGGATTAAACGTATCCCAAGTTTTTGTATCCTTCCTGTATTTAAACATTTTAATCGGAGCGTTAACACGTCTGGTAAAAAAAACGGACATTGACTGATCGGCAAAGCTAGCTCTAATTATCCTCTCTTTTCCCCTGTTCATGCTTCTTTGGATAAAATCCCCGTAATATATTGTTTCCCACCATTCATCGCCTGAATCTACATCTCGTATAAGGGCGTCCACTACAACGCCGTTCCACATGCTTTGACTACTTTTAATTATTGGCAATGTTTCCTTTATTCCTGCAGGAAGTTTTGTTGTGTTTTTGGTGAAATATTCCTCGGGATGGGCAATTCTTCCCCAGAATTTGTTTCCGGAAACACTTGTATCATTTTGAAGTCCTTCTGTCATCCATTCGGGCATTTTGCGTCCTGATTCAACAGCATACAAAACTTCTGTTTCTTCCAAACGGTCTTTGTATTTTTCATCAAGCATAAATTTTTCAACTACGCGGTTAAACATTGAAGATAACGGTCCTTTTGCCACCGTACCTGTTTCTGTATATAAATTAAGATTTTTTTTCTTATAACGATTGCCCTGTAAGTTAAACAGGCCTTCAAAAAAACTGCCAAATTCCTGGTCTGTTAAAGCCCCACTACCGAATTTATCAAGAAGTCCTCTATTCATACCTCTATTAACTAATTCTCCAATTATTATATCCCTATCCGAGGCAGAAATTTTTGATGTCCCTTGCAATACATCCAAAATCATAAAATCTCCACTCTTTTCAACAACACTTCTCACGTCTCTACTGGAACTCCATCCAAGTTCTTGTCTAAGATAACTATTAGTAAGTATTTTAAAAAAGTGGAGAATCTCTTCTCTCCCACCAAGAGCTCTGAAAAAGAAATTTTGTTTATATTGAATTTTAGCTTTTATTAAATCTAACTCTTCAAGCCTTTTTTCTGCCTCAAGCCTTCTTCTTATTGTATCCTTATCCTTTTTAGTAAGGGAACTAATAAGTTTTCTTAATTCTCTTCTTTCTTTTCCATATACTCTGTCATGCTCACTTTCTTCATCAATGGCATCTAAGTGCTTTTTAATATCCCAACTGTTGTCTGCAAGCTCCTGCACGTATTTATAAAGCGTAGTAACATCACTTATAGCTTGACCTAGCTCTCCGTCTGCACCAAGCTCTCCCACGTCTTTAGCACCACTACCCCAATCTTTCTCTCCAGCCGCAGTCTCAAAACTTTTATCAAACCATGCTGCAAATGACCCTTCTCCATGACTCATAATTTCTTCTATATTTTTTCTGGACAAAGACCTTAAATGTCTTAATCCTCTATCCGAATTTGACATTTTTGAGCCCCTAAGATTTTTTTTATACCAATCAAGCCACATTTCTTCGTCTGTCATTGAATTATGTGCTTCTGTTCCAAAGTTAAAGTTTTTCTCAATTGAACTTAAGTGATATGCCTCATACATTAAAAACCAATAATAATCGTCGTTTACTCTAGTACCGGTTTCTATACGTTGCTGTTTATATTTACTTACGTCATATACTAAAAACTCAAAAAGAGTTACCGAACGGTACGGCGTTTCAAATAAACGTACCGCCTCTAAAGCATTAATTTGATCATCAGGCCCCTGAAACCACATATGCTCTCTTACACGGTAATGGATAAAAAGTTGGATGTTATGTAAGTTAACACGAATATGATTAATGTCTCCTTCTTCTCCGGTATAATCATAGAGTGCATATTCTCCTCCTGGTTGCCATTCAGAACCTCCGGCAAATTTTGCAGCCAAAATAATAGCTGATTCCATGTTTTTTGGATTTACCTCATCAAACCACTCATCTTTCGCTGTTGTAAAATGTTCGAAGACCAACCTATCTAAGTTGACAGATGAACTATCTGTAGAGGAAACAGGTATGTCTATAAATTTAGTGTTTTGGAGATTTTTAATTCTTGCTAATACGTCCTTATAAAATTTTTCTCTGTCTTTGCCATAAGTTTCTGCTACATTCTTACCACTAATATCTCGCAGTTCATTATATGTACCCTGTAAACTACTTAATGTTAATTTGACTTGCTCTCTCATTTCATCCATAACAATCCGTTGAACTTCTCTCTCGGTCAATCCTTGTAAAACACTTGGATCTATGCGGTTTAAGGTTATGCTATAGAGTTCATCTGTAAATGCCTGTGCTTCCTTTGTTCGCTCTCCCTGATCTACCGCCCGTAATGCCTTAACTATATTTTCCAAATGCGCAACTACCCCTCTTGTGTCACCAAGAATATCTGTTCTTCTTTTAGTGTCTCTGTCTACGATTTCGTACCATTTGGGATTACCATCATTAAGTTGGCGCTGATAATCTTCAGTAAGCCTTTTTAAAGTTATTCTTAATGTTTCAATGCCATATTTTTCTGCTTCTTTAAGAGTTTTGATGCTTTTTGCCGCTTCCTCAAGCTCCCTGTTTGCTTTAATTATGTCTTTCATTGATTTTGTATAGGAAATTTTATAGTCTTCGCTTCTATCTCCTTTAATCTGATCTATTTCCACTACTCTTCCTGCAGCTTCATCAGCTTGTTCTCTATCAACAAGAAATTCGTAGTCTTTTGGCTTCTGCACCCTCTCATGAATAGAAGGCGCTTGAGTTTCCATCATTGTATCTGTCATATTATTCTCCTTTCTTTACTTTCTAAGAATACAGCGCTCAAATATAATAGTCAATTCACTGTAATCTTTTACAAAGTATATAAAAAAATGCATTACTTAAGCTTGACATTTACCTTATATAAACATTTTAGTATTATGGTTATATGGACCATGAGCATTTGGAGTCTTTATATCCTGCAGATTGCCGTTTTTTGGAGATTGAAAAAATCATTTCTTATATTAAAGAAGGCTATTCCTGCCAAATGATCGCAATGCCTGGAGTTGGCCGTAGTATAGTTTGTAAATTTTTAT
>JANWIQ010000064.1 GCA_025449795.1 Minisyncoccota bacterium | reverse complement strand
CCATTTTATTTTCAAATACTGTTTCATGTACCACACAATTTCCCTCTGCCTGTGTCATGAGCACCGCCCAGGGCGCCTGCCAGTCTGTCATAAATCCAGGATAGATTGCCGTTGTCACATCCGTTGCCAAAAGTGGGGTATGATAAAAAAATCGTATTCCGTTTTCTTTTTTTTCTACTCCCCCACGAGCAGCAATCACCTTTTCCAAAAAAGAAGCAATGTCTTCCTCTTTTGCTTCTTCGATAAAAATATCTCCTTTTGTAATAAGTGCTGCCGTCGCAAAAGTAACTATTTCATTTCTGTCCGGGCTAATTCGAAATGTTGTCCCATGCAATGTTTCAACACCTACAATAGTAATTTCTCGATGAGCATTTCGAGTAATACGGGCACCCATTGCTTGCAGCAGCACAATAAGGTCATCTACTTCAGGTTCTTCGGCAGCATTTTTCAAAACAGTTTTTCCTTTTGCAAGTACGGCGGAGAGTATCAAAGTCTCTGTCCCTGTATGCGTATTTTTTGAAAATGAGTAGGTTACTCCTGTCATTTCTTTTGCGTGCGCATGAAAATACCCATCTTCACTTTTATAGGTAACCACTGCACCGAGTGCGCGGACTCCATCAACGATTCTATCTATTGGCCGTGCGCCCAGTCTGCAGCCTCCTGGATTGGGAATATTTGCTCTCCCAATTCGCGCCAACAATGGCGCAAGAAATAACACAGACGTTCTCGCTTGTGCAGCTTTATCAAGTGGAATAGTGTCACTTACAAAATTGTCCATTTGCACAACTGCTTTGTGACCATCAATATGCACCCGTGCTCCGAGATCTTGCATAATATCCACCATGACAAAAAAGTCCGAAATAAGAGGGATATTTTCAACAATAACTTCCTCATTGGTTAGACATGCAGCTACCAACGCTTTTAGTGCAACATTTTTTGCTCCAGAAACTTTTACACTTCCGTGTAAAGGATTTCCACCCGTAATAATAAGTTTTTCCATACTCAGTCGATTATTTCGTAGGCAATTTGATACACATCTCCAGCACCCATTGTGAGAATTATTGTGTCGCTTCCAAACTGTTTTTCCCGAAGATATTGTACCACATCAGAAAGCTTGGGCAGGTACAACACCTGTTGTACTAGGCTAACTGCTTGTGCTAAATACTTGGATGAAACGAATGCGTCAAAAGGCTCACGTTTTGAAGGGTAGATATCGGCAAGGATTACAAAACTAGCATCGGAGAATGAACTACTAAAATCCTCGAATAATAATTTTGTTCGAGAAAAAGTGTGAGGCTGAAAAATACTAACTATGTTTTTGTCTTTATATCGTTCTCTGACTGTTGCCAATGTTTTTCGAATTTCCGTAGGGTGATGAGCATAGTCATCAAAAACAGCAGCACCGCTTTTCATTTTTCCCACATACTCAAGCCTTCTTTTTGTCCCACGAAACGCGTGCAATCCTTTTTTTATCTCTTCAAGTTCCATATGCATGATGTGCCCAACGACAAAAGCCCCAAGGGCATTGAGGCAATTATGTTTTCCCAAAATAGGGATGGTGATGGTCGCTATTGTTTTTCCTTTTGTAGCTACGCGAAATTTCATTCCCTCTACAACACTTTCTACACTGGAGAGCACATAATCGTTATCCGAATGAAATCCATAGGTAATGACATTTTTTTTTGTATTTTTTAGTATATGTTGTATTTCCTTATCATCTCCACATGCTACTACTTGCCCATCGCTTTCTAATACTTGTACGATAAAGCTCTTGTATGCCTCTACGAGGGATGCAAATGTGGGATACAAATCCGGATGGTCGTATTCTATATTGGTTATGACGGCAATGGAGGGATGTTGCCACAAAAATTTGGGCGTCTTGTCATACGTCGGCTCTGTAGCATATTCATCTGCCTCCGCAATAAAATACCGGCCTTTTCCATAGTGGCCCGATCCGCTTAGTGAGGGAATACGTCCCGTACCAATCACATAGGATGGGTCCTTTCCAGCATCCTGCAGCATTGTTGCTATCATGGCAGTTGTGGTGGTTTTCCCATGACATCCGGCTACGGAGACTCCTTCTAAGTCATGGCGGTTAGATAATTCTCCTGACATATAATATCCCACTGCTTCGCCCTGCGTGAGAATAGGAATATTCTTTTCTTTTGCTGCTTTTACTTCAGGGTTATCAAATCCACCGTGTGCGCCGGTCGTAATAAGAAGATCGACACCTGCTAAATGGCTTTCGTTAAATTCATGAAACACCTCAATACCGGATTTTTGTAAAAGCTCATCGGTAATATATATCTCAGGTGTATCGCATCCGCTCACCCGAAAGCCTGCTTCCTTTGCAATGACTGCAAGTGGGGTCATTCCAACCCCTTTTATCCCAACAAAATGCATGTGTTTTACTTTTTCCATATGTTCTTTAGAGCTTTCCTTACTACGCCAAATTCATCCCATGCTTCCTCACCATGTCCGTAATTCATAGATTTTTCATGTGCTTTACCCGTAATGACAACAAAATCTCCTTTTTTTGCCATTGCTATTGCTGCTTCAATTGCTTTTCTTCTGTCAGGAATTTCAAACAAATATTTTTTTCCTTTTGTAAATTGGAAATTTGAACTTTCATTGAAAATTGAAAATTGAAAATTGAAAATTGATGATCGTATCTGCTTATTTATTTCTTCTACTTTTTCTGTTCTTGGGTCCTCTGCGGTAAGGATGATAACATCGTCATAGGCTGCTGCTTCCTTTCCCATAAGCGGCCGCTTTGTGATATCTCTTTTTCCTGCAGAACCAAAAACATGGATGAGTCTTCCTTTTGTCTTATGTCTCACTGCAGAAAGTAATGCCTTAAAAGCATTTGGTGTATGAGCAAAATCTATCATAACAGTAAAATCAGCTTGTCCCGAACCTGCCGAAGGATATACAATCTCTCCTCTTCCCACTGGAGGAACAAAAGTAGCAATTCCATTTTGTATATCTTTTGCCCCAACACCAAGCTGTGTACAAATGGCAACGGCAAGGAGGCAATTGTACATATTGTAATCTCCCAGTAGATTTGTTCGGAATGGTATGGTTGAAAGGTGTATATCGGCACTGCTGGTAAATCCATAAGTAATAACTTGTTTATTTCTCTCAAGCTTTTCGCGTACCAGTTCATAGGAAGCATCATCTTTATTTATTACCGCAATTTTTGCGCTCCTGAGTAACCTTGCCTTTATCGCAACATAATTTTCATAGGTCTTGTGGTAATCCAAGTGCTCATGGGTAATATTGGTAAGTCCTGCGATCGCAAATGGAATCCCCCATATGCGATTTTGGTCAATTCCATGGGAAGTAACCTCGAGAACAAGAAAATTTTCTTCCTTTCCCTTCCCCAAGCCCTGAATTTGTTTTAGAAATTTTTGCAAAGAGATGGATGAAGGATTGGTAACATGAAAGCCTGTATCATACGCCTTGTCACCAATGTATGCTGCAACAGTAGAAATAAGGGATACCTGCTTGCCTGCTGTTTTTAGAATGTGGTAAATAAGGCTTGTGGTCGTTGTTTTTCCATCGGTACCGGTAATACCAATGATTCGTAATTTTCTACCCGGAAAGAAAAAAAATGTATTTGCCAAAATCGCAATAGACAAATGATATACATTTTTACTTTTTTGCCACATATATGCATATTATAGCGTTTTTTACTTTTGATATCGAGGAAGGGAGAAGAAAAATGTAGAGCCCTCATTTTTTTTACTTTTTACCCCAATACTGCCCCCATGTCGTCGAATGATTTGTGAAGCAATATAGAGCCCAAGCCCCAACCCGGGAAATGTATTTTCCTGAAAATTTCTTTCACGAAAATACCGTTCAAATACATGTTTTTGTCCCTCTTCGGTAATTCCAATACCAAAATCTTTTACAGATATAATTACTTCTCCTTTTGATTTCTTAACTTTTACGATAACTTCCTGCCCTTCTGGTGAATATTTCATCGCATTCGTTAAAAAATTAACTAGTACTTGGGCAATTCTTTCTCTATCAGCAAAAAGCACAACATCTCCTGACTTTTCAAAAACTATTTTGTGACCCCTATCTGTTACCTGCACTTGTTCAACAACTTCAGCAAGTAATCCATTACACTCAAATAACTCACTGGATATATGCATTCTTCCCGATTCTATTTTGGTGATATCCAATAAATCATGGATAAGATGGGTAAGCTTGTCAATTTGTATATCCATTTTTTGCAGCACGGAGGCTGTTTGGTCGTCCCCAATAATTCGAAAACGCTTTTCTAAAAGCTGTGTATATGCTTTGAGGCTCGTGACTGGAGTTTTTAATTCATGACTTGCAATACTGAAAAATTCATCTTTTGAATTTTCTCGCTGCTTTTCTTCTGTAATATCATTGAGCACACTCACCACTACCTCAGTTTTTTTGTTTTTTCCTACAATAGGAATTGAGGTAACCTTTACCCAACGACCCTTGTTGTTTTTTTTAGTTACTACAAAAAATATCCTTTTGAGGCGTTTTTTCTTTGCCACTGCCTCTAGGAAAGGAGCTTGAGAAAATGCCACGGTATTTCCTTTTTCATCCAAAATTTTTGAAAATAACAAATGGTACTCCCTTAAGGAAAGGTGCAATAGCTCTTCAGGCTTGATAGCATCATGGATAGCCAGTGCGGCAGTATTAACAAAACTAATCTCATCTTTATTATTTCTTACGATTATCCCATCATCAACGCTTTTAATAATTGCATTCAGTTCATTTTTTGTCTTTTTTTCATTTTCAAGAGCAATAACTCTATCTAAGGCATGTGCACATTGATCGGCAAGATTCAGCATAAAACTTTTATCCTCTTGGGAAAAATTATTTTTATAACCAAAGGTAAACTGTAAAACTCCCACTGTTTTTTTGGTAACGCGCAAAGGAAGTAAAGCCGCAGAATAAGACTTCGTTGACAATAAAAAGTTTTTAGCAAAAACAAACTTGTTATCTAATTTACTTATATCCTCAATAAAATATGGTTTTCTCCTCGATAGAACATACTTGGTTAACAGAGGCTCATTTTTAGGTAAGTTTCTTAAAGAAGAGATAATTTTTTTTTCATATCCTTTGTATGTTAAAACCTCAAATACTTTTTTTTCTCTACTTAAAATCACAACATCTCCAGAATTGGCATTTAATGCATCAAAACCTTTGCGAACAATAACAGATGACACATCTGAAATGGTTCGCGCTTGCAGCAAGGAAGCGCTTAGCTTTTGAAGCTTATAAAGCCGATCAAACTCTTGCAAATTTGTTGATTTGGTTGCCATAATAAGGAAAATGTATTTCCATTATAACGTAAAAATGTTATAATTCCAAGTATTACTATATGTAGAGTAAATACCTATTTACTATCTTGATATGTAACTACTATGAGATATACAGATGAATTTTCTCAGCTTTATGACAACCTCATGGAAGGATATGAGTATATTTTGCGCCCCACTCAAAAAATGGTATATGAATTCACCCAACAGAAAGAAAAACTAGATCTGCTCGAGCTTGGCTGCGGGACAGGCACGATATTACAAGCGTTTCCCAAAAATTTTACCCTCTATGGCCTCGACATTTCCCCCGGAATGCTTAAAATCGCAAAAGAGAAGGTAAAACGGGCAACTTTTGTTGAAGGAGACATGAGTAAATTTCATTTAAGAAAAAAGTTTGATGTGATTATTTGTGTCTTTGATAGTATCAATCACCTCCTTGAATTCAAACAATGGGAAAATACCTTTCGC
Source organism: Minisyncoccota bacterium (assembly GCA_025449795.1). Lineage (GTDB taxonomy): Bacteria > Patescibacteriota > Microgenomatia > Levybacterales > UBA12049 > JANWIQ01. The sequence goes on along the minus strand of JANWIQ010000064.1, from coordinate 8,995 downwards.
CTCACTGCACTCCACCTTAAAAGGAATGGCATTTTTGTTTTTGATATGAATACAGTAAAACGGCATAAGGCATTGGTACAACTCCCCGCATACATAAAAAAAGAGAGAAATAGCCTTGCTGTTTTTAAAATCTTACAAGGAGACAACAATACCTATATTGATAGAATACAAATATTTATGAATATAAAAAGAGGAAAAATCGAACTTTTTGAGGAGAATATAAAAGAAGCGTCTTTTTCAACCCAACGGGTAATAACCTCACTCCAAAAATACTTTCATATAGAAAAAATGGTCGATGCTTTTCGAGAACGAGTAACCAAAGATACTGGAAGAATTTTATTTGCGTGTAGAAGAAAATAAAAACAACCACTACCCTAGATAGCGATTGTTTTTTGTATATATACTAGGCTTAGTTTGCGCCTAGTTTTGGGTCCATAACGTACATATATTATACTTATAGAACTTTTTTAAGAAGCTGTCAATAAACCGAAAATAAAGATCTACAAGATATGGAATGGTAATAGATGCAGATGTAATATGATTACTTTAAGATATACAAGACCTCATTGTAATAATTATTGCCCAAAAAACTTTTTGCCTTTTAGCTTTTCTGGAAGAAAAGATTTTTCTTTACTAGGCCCTACATATTTTTCAGACCAGCTATATTCTTTTGCATATCCCAATTCTTTCATAAGCTTCGTCGGCGCATTGCGAAGGTGAAGCGGTATAGGCTCATTAGGGAGTGTATATACTGCTTCTTTTGCTTTCCCGAGCGCATTTGCCACACCGCGCGATTTTTTTGCAAGAGATAGATAAATCACGACATGAGCAAGTGTAAGCTGTGCTTCAGGCATGCCTATTTTTGTTACTGCTTCAAAGCATTCATTGGCTTGAATCAGTGCTCCCCTATCTGCCATACCTATATCTTCTGAGGCAAAAATAATCATGCGCCGTGCAATAAATTTTGGGTCTTCCCCATTTTCAAGCATACGCACAAGATAATACAAAGCAGCATCTACATCGCTTCCTCTCATTGACTTAATAAATGCACTAATAATATTGTAATGCTCGTCTGCTTTCTTATCGTAAAGACCTGCGGACTTCGTCTGAAACACGTGCTGCACAATCTCTTCGGAAATAGTCTTTTCTCTGTAGGTTGTCACTGCCATTTCAAGCGCATTTAGTAAAATACGGGCATCTCCTGCGGAAAGTCGGATCATAAGCTCCTTTGCTGCTGAGGTTATTGTCTTTTTGTATGTTCCTAATCCTTTTTCGGTATTGGTAAGTGCAAGCATGAGAATTTTTTCCAAATCTTCATATGTAAGACTATGTAGCACAAAGACACGACAACGGGATAATAGTGCACTATTTAATTCAAAAGAAGGATTTTCTGTCGTCGCGCCAATAAGAGTTATTGTCCCATTTTCCACATAGGGAAGCAGCACATCTTGTTGGGCTTTACTCCACCTGTGTATTTCGTCAATAAAGAGAATAGGTTGGGATGAGGTTTTGTTACTGTTTGAACCAAGCTTCTTTGCCTCCTCAAGAATTTTCTGCACGTCTGCTTTTCCGCTACTTACCCCCGATAATTGATAAAATTGCGCATAGATTTCGCGGGAAAGGATATATGCAAGCGTTGTTTTTCCCGATCCCGGAGGCCCCCATAGAATCATGGAAAATAAATTCCCGCTTTTGAGCATCTCTTGGATAATGCCTTTATTCCCAACAATTTGGGATTGGCCAATAAATTCTTTTAAGGTGGTTGGGCGAAGCCTCATGGCAAGATTCATACGATATTTCTGGGCAGTTCGACTTTGCTCACGGTAAACGAATTACTGCAAACGAACCAAAGGATGAGACAATTGTAGCACCACTCGCACAAAGGGTAAACCGTAAAAAGTAAAAGCTACGCACACTACGTAGCTACTGTATAATAAGTTAGTATATTATACAGTACAAAATATGCGACGTGTCATGATTTTATTTATGCGAATTAAAAAAATCCAGATTATTTTGTAACGCCTGCGTGGTATCTGGGCTTAGGTTATGGTCTGCTCCCGGATAACTAATAAAAGTTACGAATTTTTGCGCATGTTGCATATCTATAGCCAGCTCCTGTGACCATGCGTATGGGACTGTCTGGTCCCCTGTCCCATGGTTAAGCTGTACCGGAGTAACAATAGCTGAAAGAAATCGTAACGGGTTAATACTTTGCCAAATAGCTGAACTGTCTGAGGGTGTTCCAAGAATTTGAAACGTCTTGGTATAAGGAAATGGTGTGAGTATTGCCTCGGGAATCTTTTGCAGATTATCAGTCCCAAACCACTGAGCAGGATCTGTCACAGGGGCCCACAGCACTGCGGCTCGTACTCCTTTTGCTAGAGAAGATTGTTTACCAAGCACTTCCAGCACCGTAAGCGTTACTTCCCCTCCCATGGAGTGTCCCCATAGGTACATATGCGACATGTCAGCGTTGGGGATATGTTTCACAGACGCAAGAAGCGTAAGTACATCAACCGGATAATTGTATCGCTGTAACGCATCCTCAGACCCCTGAGAATTCCCATTACCACGGTAATCGGGTTTTAGGACTATATAGCCATTATTTGCAAAAAAATTAGCTATTGTGGCATATGAGCTAACGGTGTCGTATTGTGATGGCTGTATATACCCATGATTTAGAATAATAACTGGGTAACCCAAGGAAGGTCGTGGACTTGTTGGAATATTGAGGAGCGCATATTCCCTAAATCCATCAACGACAAAAGAAATGATGTTGCTTGTAAAATTTTCGCCTCCTGCTACATTCTCTTCTGAGGTAATTACAGTAGGAGTATATACTCTCTCTTGCAATCGAGGAATTCCTACAGACTGCACTGGTGCCAATGAGCTCGTCGAATGAGCAGGAGTGAGCTTTCGGTATCCAGAAGAATTTGTATAAAAAAGCATTGGCCGCAGTGCAAGGAGAAAAATAACAATAAGAGAAAAAATAATAACAGAGCTAAACAGTAGCCCTAGAGGATTTTCCCAAATGGATTTGATACGTATGCTTCCCAGGTTAGGTACCACTATAGCATACAAAAGTAAAATATCAAAGAGAACTTTGCAATAATTTATTGTATAGTTACTGTATGCAACTTAAAGTTACGAAAGCCGTGTCCTGGAAGGAAAAAATAATTGGGCTTATTGGAAAAAAAGAAATAACTCCGCTCTATTTTGAAACGCGTTGGGGAATCCATACATTTGGAGTGAGAAACCCTATTGACATAATTATTTTAGATCGAGAAAACAGGGTCCGTGTTATAAAGAATAACCTTAAACCCAACCGCATCTTCCTTTGGAATCCAAAATACAATCGTGTGATAGAAATGCCTAGTCCAAAAATTAAAAAAATGAAGATAAAGCTCAATCAGAAAATAATCATAGATTATTGTTAAATTGTTACATGGTTACATGGTTAAAAACAACAATTTGACAATTTAGTAATATAACAATTTATTCTCCCCCTGTTGGGGCTATACCATAGTAATTCAACACTTCTCTTGCGATATCAAAAAATACCGGTGCTGCAGTTTCTGCACCATAAATAGAACTTGTCGGATGGTCTAGAATAACGAGCATAGAAAATTTGGGGTTATCTGCCGGAGCAAAACCAATAAATGATGCGATCGTCTGTGAAGAATCGTAGTGCCCTGCTACTGCGACAGATGCAGTGCCTGTTTTTCCTGCGATGCGATACCCTTTTAGTCGTGCAAATGACGCTTCTCCTTTATCTACCGTGTAGACCAGGATTTCTGTCATTACTTTTGCTGTTTCTGGGCTAATTGGGCTATCGAGCACTTTTGGCGAAATGGGGACATTTTGCCCTTGCGGAGTGGTAATTTCAGCAACCACATGTGGCTCCATACGTTGGCCATTATTTGCAATTGTCGAAAATGCATCTAAAAGCTCTATCGGTGTTACAGAAATACCCTGACCAAATCCTGCGGTTGCGTAATCAATCGGGTACCATTTGTCAGGTGTTTTTAGCGGCACTGCTTCTTCACCTTGCAAATCTATTCCAGTAACGCTTCCGATGCCAAATTTATCTAAGTACGAAAGTATTCTCTCGTGCCCAAGCAATTCTGTCACATATATCATGCCATCATTATCTGAATTCTTAATAATATCCAGCATGCTTTCATTTGGAAAATGTTTTTCATTCCAAGTCTGAATTGTGTATCCACCAATATCCACAGGACCACCGCAGATAGGGCATGTTGTCGTAGGCTTTACCAGTCCTGCATCCAGCGCTGCAGACATAATAAGGGGTTTAAAGGTAGAACCAGGTTCATAGGTATTTGTAATCGCTGGATTTTTATAGAGTGACTCATCATACTGACCAAAGGTTGCCTCATCAAACGAAGGCGTAGCTGCCATAGCGAGTATTCCTCCTGTTGTCGGGTCCATAATAATTACCATGCCGCTCGCTGCACCAAATTTTTCTACTCCCTGTTGTAACTTTTGCTCCGCAAGAAATTGGATTGTCCTATCAATATGCAGCGTGAGACTCCTTCCATCTTGCTTACCGGTATCATCGTTGAGCTGAGATAATATTGGTCTCCCAAGCGCATCCTGCACTTGTGTTGCTTGTCCAGAACGACCTCGAAGGAGCCCATCATAATACCCTTCAAGTCCAAAGTATCCTTTTGGATTACCTGCATCATCTTTTCCCACAAATCCCAAAAGTTGGGCTGCCATAGAAGCTTCTGGATAAAGTCTGGTGTATGCTTCTTCAAAACCTACGCCAGGAATTTTCAGACCATCTATGGTATTCTTCACGCTGTAATCAGCATTCCCTGAGAGAGAAACCCAAAATTTATCCAATGATAAAAGTCCACTTATGGATGCAGTATCTTCTTTCAGGAGTGGGGATAATACTTGGCTAGTCTCAAGAACATTTTTTATTTCTTTTGGATTGGCAAAAATTTGATATGAAAGCCTGTTGGTAACCAGGGGAAATCCGTCTGATGCTTTTATTTCCCCCCGCTGGGGTAAGATTTGGATTGTCTTCCCATATTGCGCCTCAGCAAGCGCTTGTAGCTCTGGTCCTTTTAGGATTTGCCAAAAAAAGAGCCTTCCACTCACAGAAAGAAATATCAGAGCAAAAAATAGTAAAAGTAGTAATAGTCTCCCTCTCATGGTTTGATAGCAAGAGGTTGAGGATTTGCAATAACCAAAGTAGATTTCGATGCTGGTACGTATCCCAATTTTTGTGCTTCCTCAGCAACATGTGTGAGTGACGAAAGTGTGTAAATCTTTTCTTCCAACAGCGCATTTTGCCTCTGATAGATGGCGATTTGCGCTTGCACTTTTGAGAGCTGTATACCTCCTGTAGAAAGCATATTGGAAACGCTAATTTCTACCAAAGACAATACCACAACCGCAACGCCTAGTAATGATAGTAGTGCATATCCTTTTTTCATAAGTTTAAGATATTCAGATATTAGGATATAAAAATACTAAGTAATTTCTTCGATTTACTCTTAATATCTCACTATCTTTTTCGCTTAATATCTTCTTAAATTCCTTTCATAAATATCCGTAATTTCCCGCTTCTCGCCCTTCTATTTGCTTCTTTTTCATCTTCTGTTACTTCAATTGGTTTTTTGGTAATATTTTTTCCTTTTTTTTCTTCTTCCCACCGGTTAAATGTATGTTTTACTATCCTATCTTCCAGAGAATGAAATGAAATTACTGCAATTCTTCCATTCTCCTCCAAGATAGACAGTGCTTGGGGCAAAGCTGTCTCAAGACTTACTAATTCGTCATTTACTGCAATTCGTAAGGCTTGAAATACCTTTGTCGCCGGATGTATCTTGTGTATCCCTTTGGGATACACAGATCGTACAATCTCTGCCAGCTCTATCGTTGTCTCAATTGGCTTTTCGCTTCTTTTCTCAACAATTTTCTCTGCAATCCGTTTTGCGAAAGGTTCTTCACCATATTTGGTAAAAAGTTCTGCCAACTCACCCTTATTGAGCGCATTTACCAAGTCTTTTGCCGTTACTGCAAGCCCTGCATCCATGCGCATATCCAGAGGGGCATCTTTGCTAAAACTAAACCCTCTTGCGCTGTCGTCTAATTGATGGCTCGAAACCCCAAGGTCAAAAAGTACTCCTGCAACGTCCGGAAACTCGTTTTCTTTTGCAATTTCCTGTATCTTTGCGAAATTACCTTGCGCCAATTTTAATTTCAAATTTAAAATTTCAAATTTAAAATTTTCTTTAACAAATGCAACAGAGTCTTGATCTTGATCAATTCCCAGTACCAAACCGCCTTGATCAAGTATCACTCGGGTGTGTCCTCCGGCACCCAACGTCGCATCGATATATTTTTTACCTAGTTGGATATCCAACCCCTCAATTACTTCTTGTAAAAGTACACTTGTGTGATACTTACTCATTCTTCTGCTTTCTTTTGGGCAGAATTATTTAATTTTTCAATAACTACCTCAATACGTCCTGCCAGCCCCTTGTTATATTCTTCCCATCTATTTTTGTCCCAAATTTCTACATAGGTCTCTTGTCCAATAAAAACAATGTCTTCTTTTAATTCTCCGAATGTACGCAAATGCTCTGGCAAAATAAATCTCCCTTTTGCATCTAAATCAATAAATGCAGCGCCTCCCAATAAAAACCGTTTTGTTTCACGCCCGCTTGTTGCAGTAACAGATTGTGCTTCAACGTCTCGTAAAACTTCAGCCCAATTTTTTTCGGGTATAACCATAAGTGCTTGTTCAAAACCTTTGGTAACAATTAATTTATCGCCAAGTGTCTCGCGAAACTTTTTGGGAAAAGCTGTTTGGAATTTTGCACTTATTTTGACATCATATCTACCTATTAACATATACTTTTTCCTACTTTGGACTAGATTAATCCATTGTGAAACATTTTTCACAGGCTGTCAATGACCATATCTAGGGTCTTTTCACAGACACCACACTACCACATGCGTAATTGAATAGAGACAAAGAGAAGTAAGAGTTTACTTAAATTGTAAGTTTACTTTTTAGGGGTTTTATAGTTTACGTTTTAAGTTTGGAGGTTAATGGACTGGTCAACTTCGTAGACTTTACCATCTGATTTGGTAACTTTTACGGAGAATTTTACCGGAGATACCACATTGTCGTAATGACACACATCCGAGCACGTCCCCAGTACTACTTCTTGGTTAATTGTCGATTGTCCTGGCTTTACGTCGATATGACCTATCACGCCTCGTGGTACATTATTCCCATTGCTGCTTGCCGTGTAGGTAACTTCATAATCAAGTGCGGTTATGCCATCTAATTTAGCAACGGTCATGGTCACAGATTCCCCATTTCTCGTTACTGCAAGACTCATGCCAATATCAGATGGCGCAAGACTGGGTACATTTGCTGTTTGCTGTGTACTTGGAACATTGGCAGTTGAGGGTGCTTGTTGTTTCCCTAAAAGCATATACGCACCGCCACCAATAAGAGCCACTGCTACCACCACAACGCCAATAACCAGCATCTTATTCTTGGCCCACATCTCCTGCATAGATTTATTTTGTACTACTTTCCTACTCCTTGTCAACTAGAGACATTTCATCATCCACTTTATGTTTTTATTTAAAAGTTGTATTCTCGTCATCCCGCACTTGATGCGGGATCCAGAAAAATCATATCATGAAAGCATGAAACAGTATTATGTTTATATTTTGACGAGTAAACAAAATGGTACCTTGTATATTGGAGTAACCGCTAACATTCAAAGAAGAGTCTATGAACATAAGCATGGTTTGGTAGATGGATTCACAAAAAAATACAATATACACAACCTTGTTCATTTTGAAATATTTGAAGACGTAACAGAGGCTATTAAGCGAGAAAAGAAACTAAAGAAATGGAAACGTAATTGGAAGTTAAATCTTATCGAGAAAGATAATCCAAATTGGAAAGACTTATACGAAAGCTTATCCTAACTAGATTCCTGCCTTCGCAGGAATGACAAAAGTAGATCTCGAATAAAGCTTAGGATAATAGTTTTAATGAGACTCTTGATATAACTGTTAATGAATTTATCGCTGCGATGAAGAAATAACCCCTTTTGTTAACTAAGACTTGTTCGGTAAAATTATAAATACTATACTTTGCTAGCTATGAACATAAATACAGCAATTTTAAATATTATTGGTAAATTACATCAAAAAAAATTTCTTACTGTAGATGAAAATGAGGCAAAGATTATAGTTGAAGAAAAGGAATTATTTTTTATTGATAACTCCTCTATTCAGCTAGCTTCAAAGGTGAATTTACTCACCAAGTTAAATCTTTTAAAGAATAATAACTCTAATTTTTCTGAAGCAAAAACAAATAATCTAATTGAAAAACTTGCCACAAAATTTATTAGACTCAATCATGTAGGCATTAGTTACTTTTGCAAAGATATTTCTGCTGAGCTTGAGGAATATAAAATTGCTTTAAAAAATACTTCCTTTAAAATGTATGAAGAATCATCTGAGGACCCATATCAAAAATGGTTTTTTGTGGGAAATATAAATGATTGGCAAGCACCCCTGGTTGAAATTGTTCTAAATAAGTTGGATACAAAAGATTACCAAGAATGGGTACCACATTTTCAAATTGATATTGATACAAACTTTTCAATAGATGAGCTTGAAACGGTCTCAAAGGAAATTTTTGGTACTAGTTTTTGGAAGTGGAAACTAGATATTCCTAATTACGGCGTTGTTTTGGCAATGGGATTATTAGGAGAGATTGATGGAATAAAAATAGCGCTTGGCTTAGGAACAAATCTACGAGGAACTCAATATCACAGAGAAAATCTTTTGATTGAATTAAAATAATCTATTTTAGTCTCTCATTAATATACCCTACCAGCTCTTCTATTTTTACTCGCTCTTGTTTGGCAGTATCCCTGTCGCGGACTGTTACTGCTTTGTCTTCCAGACTATTAAAGTCTATAGT
>JANWIQ010000063.1 GCA_025449795.1 Minisyncoccota bacterium | reverse complement strand
TATGTTAATAGTTAAAAAACAACCAGGCGATAGTGATGATGCACTTATTCGAAAATTTAGTAGAAAAGTTATGGACGCAGGTATTGTTCAGGAGGCTAAAAGAAGACAATTTCATTTAAAGCCATCTGCAGCCCGTGCACAGAAAAAGCAAGACAAAAGAAGGGAACGATTGCTCTCCCGCCAAATGGCATGAATACACTAGATACGTCGTATGCCACCATCCTACTTTTTGTTGAAAGTAGGTATCGTGTAGACAGGAAAAGAGTTCGCAATACCATTATTTCTACGCTAAAAGAAAACGGCGTTCAGGGTCCTGTAGAAATTTCTATCGCTCTTGTGGGAGATAGGAAGATGCGGGAGTTGTCAAAAAAATATAAAGGTGAAGACAAAACAAGAAATATTTTGTCGTTTCCCTTGTCTGAAGGAGATCCAGTGGTTATGCCAACCGATACGCTTCGTTTGGGGGATATTGTCCTCTCTTACCCGGAAATAATTAGGGAGGCAGTTCGGGATGAGGTAATGGTGGATGATAGGGTCAATGAGCTGGTAGAGCACGGATTACTGCATTTGCTTGGACTACATCATGAATGATATCGGGGGGTCCTGCCGCTCATAAAATTCATAGTGCTCCGTCCTGCGACATTCGTCTAAAGGACGTCCGCCCCTATTAGAATTTTATACGCGTCACCCCTTAAGTATTTGTAGTATTGGTATTTATTGGTATTATTGGTATTATTAAGCACATGGTTTTTTACAGAAAATATCGTCCCCAAACAATTGCAGAGCTAGATAGCAGCAAAGTACGCGAGATACTCTACGCTGTCCTCAAGCAACCGGAAATTCCCCATGCCTTTCTTCTTACCGGCCCTAAGGGACTAGGGAAAACTTCCACTGCCCGTATTATTGCGAAAGTGGTCAACTGCGAGCACCTCGACAGATCTTCAGTCTCTAGTCGTCAGCCGTCAGCTAAAGACCAAAGACCAAAGACTAGCGACCAAATTGAGCCGGATAATATCTGTGAGCAATGCGTGTCTATAACCAATGGCAGTAATTTAGATGTACTGGAGATTGATGGTGCAAGCAATAGGGGAATAGACGAAATCCGTGATGTACGTGACAAGGTGAAGCTTGCCCCAAGTAGCGCAAAAAAGAAAATTTATATTATCGACGAGGTGCATATGCTTACCACCGAAGCGTTTAATGCTCTTTTAAAGACCATAGAAGAACCGCCCTCACATGTGATGTTTATTTTCTGTACTACCGAGCCGCAAAAAGTTCCTGAAACCATTATTTCCCGCTGTTTTCACCTTGCCTATCATAAGGCAACAACGGAAGATATTGTCCACTCCCTCGAAAGGGTAGTGCAAGGAGAAAAACTACAAGTAGACAAAGAAGCGCTTGAAGAAATTGCCGCACTTGCCGATGGAGGATTTCGGGATGCCACAAAAATTCTGGAAGAATTGGTCATGCTTTCAAATGGAGGGAATATAACAAAGGAATTGTTGGAAAAGCAGTATAGCGTAACAAGTGTTTCCCATTTTGTGTCCCGTATGCTCGCCTTGTTAGCAGAAAGAAACACAAAAGAGGGTTTAGCATTGGTAGTAAGCCTGCAGGAGCAAGGAGTTGATAGCAAATATTTTACCTCCCAAATTTTAGAATCTCTGCACGTGTTACTACTAGAAAGTGTCGGTATTTCTCCCATACGCCATCAACCATTCGCCATACGCACAGAAGATATCCAACAGCTTGTATCTCTTTTTTCTGACGCATACCAACAGACAAAATATGCAGTTATCCCGCAATTGCCTCTCGAATTAGCAGTTGTGGAATGGTGTTCTGCAAAAGACCCCGTCATTCTGAGGAACGAAGTGACTCCAGAATCAGATCCTGGTCAAGTCAGGAAGACATCGTCACATCCTATGGATGCGCTCCTCAAAAAGGAAAAAAATTTACAAGTACAAAGTATCTTAAAGGGGCCAAAAGAGCCAAAAGTTCCAGAAGGACCAAAAGTACAGAGTGCACAAGAAGAATTAACAGACAAAAGTGTTTCTGAGCAATTTATGGAAAACCTTATTTATAAAATCAAACCGATTAACTTTTCTATTGCTGGGGTATTGAGAGGATGTAAAGTGAAAAAGTTAACAGATTCGGAAGTGGTGTTACAAACTGCATATAAATTCCATAAAGAAAAGCTCAATGAAACAAAAGTGCGGGAAATTATAGAAAAGGCAATAAAAGAAATTACAGGAAAACCATTACAAGTTATGGTAGAATTGACATAAAAGAATAAAATAATGTATTCTTTTATGTCATCCCGCACTTAATGCGGGATCTACGAGAATAGATTCCCGCTTTCGCGGGAATGACGGCATTTCGAAAGGCAGGTGATACAACATGATGAATCCATTTCAACAATTAGGAGATCTTAAAAAAATGCGGGACCAGGCAATGGCAATCCAAAAAGAATTGCAGGCAGAGCAAATTACTGTGGAAAAACATGGAGTGAGAATTCTTATTTCCGGAGACCAAAAAGTATTGTCCCTAGAAACCAACGGAAAAAGTGATGATGATGTAAAAGAAGCTATCAACGAAGCAGTAAAAAAGTCCCAAGAAGTAGCAGCCAAAAAACTTGCTTCCATGCAAGGAGGGCTTGCAGGACTTTTAGGAGGAAATAAATGAAACTTTTTACCGGAACGGCAAATAAAGACCTCACAGAATCTGTTGCCAAAGAGCTTAACCAGCCGTTATCTCTTATTGATGTCCATGTATTCCCGGATGGCGAGAGACGCATTCGTGTCCATGACAAAGTTGTGGGTAAAAAAACAGTAGTCGTGCAGCCCGCGGCAACTCCGGTAGACACCAATTACATGGAGTTATTTTTTATTGTCGATGCGCTCAAAAGAAGCGGCGCAGAATTTGTGACGGCAGTGGTTCCATACTTTGGGTATCAGCGGCAAGACCATGTGTTTCGCGATGGAGAAGCAGTATCTCTGGAAGTGGTAATAAAACTCTTAGAACATGTTGGGGTAGATAAATTAATTAGTTTTGATATGCATACCCCAAAAATTCCTGACCTTTTCCATATTCCGGTAGCCCACTTATCCGCGCTGGGAATTTTTGCCAATGAAATAAAAAAGAAAAAATGGAAAACACAAGAGAGCATTCTTATTTCACCGGACATGGGGGGTATCGCCCGAATTAAAAAGCTTTCCAGTCTCTTGGACAATATGCAATACGCGGCAATAGAAAAAAATCGAGACCTTGCAACCGGGACAGTATCAATAGATGAGTTGCAGGAGGGAAGTACCGAGGGGAAAAAGCGGGCCATATTGGTGGATGACATGATTTCAAGTGGAAATACTATTGCACTTGGCGCATCATTTCTCAGACTGCAGGGGATTGAGGAAATTATTGTGATGGCAACGCATCCGGTATTTTCTGTAGACGCACCTGCGAAGTTGCAAAACGCCCAAATAGAAAAAGTATATGTAACCGATTCCGTCGCAGTATCTTCGGAAAAACAATTCGCCAAATTGGAAATTCTTTCCATCGCAGGAGAAATAGCAAAAGAATTGCTTCATCCAACACAAAGCAATAATCCATTACTCTAATTCGTATGAAAATTCCACGAGCTATCCAACAAGTTATTGAGTCTTTTGAAAAATTACCCGGCGTAGGGCCAAAATCCGCCCAGCGGCTTACCTTTTATCTTCTCCATGTACCCCAGCAGGAATTGGATACCTTTGGGAGATCGTTAGAGAATTTAAAAAAGGGTACCAAGTTGTGTTCTGTTTGCCTTTCAATAGATGAGGTCGATCCTTGCAGTATTTGTAGCGATCCACAGCGGGACCACAGTACCATTTGTGTCGTCGAACAACCGTTGGATGTCTTGGCGCTTGAGAAAAATGGAAAGTATAAAGGCGTGTATCACGTACTACATGGGTGTATTGACCCACTCAATAATATTGGGCCAGATGAAATATATACGGAGCAACTGCTGGATAGGGTACAAAGTCGTCGTCCTGAATTTATTTCAGGATCTCATAAAATGGATCCCCGATCGGAGTCGGAGATGACAATTATTAAAGAAGTAATCCTTGCAACTAATCCCACGATGGAGGGGGAGGCCACAGCAATGTACCTGAGTAAACAACTTAAATTGCAAAACGCAAATCTCAAAATTACGAGAATTGGGCGGGGATTGCCGGTGGGGGCGGATTTGGAATATGCAGATGATATTACCTTAGAGCGTGCCATGGAGGGCCGTAGCGAAATTACACAATGAACTCATTATGAAATATAAAGCACTTATTTCCGATGTGGATGGGACACTGATTACTTATGACCTTGAGGCATTGCCTTCAAAAAGAGTCATTGAGGCTATCCATAAAGCAAAAGATATGCTCCACGTAGGCGTTGCAACAGCCAGGCCATATTTTATGATGGAAAAATTATTTTCTATCCTAGATTTATCTGGTCCATCCATTATTGCGGGAGGTGCACAGGTCTATGACACGACAACCCAGAAAATTGTCTATGAAAATGCGATGAATAGAAAGATGGTTGAGGAAGTGGTTAAAAAATTAAAAAAATACACACCTAATTTTATTATTGGAGACGGGCAAAAGGAATATGATAAAGAAAATGTTCCAGAACATCCACTGCAAATATATGTATTTGATTTAAAAGAAAGCCTTGCAGACTCTTTAATAGAAAAATTTTCTTCTCCCAAATTTTCTGTCCACAAGATTTTTTCATCCAAGCACAAAGGGAAAATGGATATAGAAATTACCGATATCAAATCTACCAAACAACAAGGAATTCTTAAAGTTGCAGAGTTATTAGGTATTAGTACTCATGAAATTATTGGGATAGGCGATAGCTACAATGATTTTCCACTGCTTATGGCATGTGGCCTGAAAGTTGCAATAGGAAATGCTGCTCCAGAGCTCAAGGAAATTGCAGATTACATCGCTCCGTCTATGGAAGAAGATGGCGTCGCAGATGTGATAGAAAAATTTGTGCTAAATAGCTAATCTATTTTACTGCATTTTTTGGATCAAGAATATTGTGATAAGAAGTGAAGCGTAAGTAATAACCAAAAGGATCTACAACTCTAAAATCTTCTAGTCCCCACGGGCGAAGTTGTAAGGGTTCACGTATTTCAAGCTTGCTTTTTATTTCTTCATAGAATTTTTGTATATCTTTTACCATCAAAACAATTTCTATTCCATACCCACGGGGTGTTTCTTTAGGAAATTGACTAAAATACTCTTGTTCATATACATGTTCATTACCAGCCCAAAAACAAAGAATATTGTCCCCCATTTTCATAATAAGATATCCTTTAAATCCATCAGGAATTCTTTCCCAAACAGTCTTAAAACCTAACGTGCCGTAGAAATCTTTTACTTTGCTAAAGTCAGGAACGTGAATTTCCAGAAGTGTACTAGTAGGAGCAAATGTTTGGCCAGTGTGTGTGTGCATATTGTTAATAAACAATAACAAATTTTTGTTGTAATTGCAAAATATATTTTCTCGCTAAACTCCAGTGCTACGTAGCACTATACTTTAGACAAATAATTATGTATAGACAAGTTATGAGATTATTACTACAATAACTTTCTATGATTGCACTTTTTGGGGGAAGATTTGACCCTGTCCACAATGGCCACATACTTATTGCAAAAGAGGTGCTCAAAGTAGGCGCAGCAAGAGAAGTATGGTTTTCCTTAGAAAACCAGCACCAGTGGAGGCCGATTATTGCATCGGTGGAAGAGAGAAGGGCAATGCTTGCGCTTGCAATAGACGGTAATCCTCACATGAAAATAGACGAAACTCCCATACAATTAGGGGGACTTACCGAAACAATTTCCGTAATTCGGGAGTTAAGAAAAACTGTCTCAGACGATATTATTTTTGTCGCAGGATCAGACCAACTGCCTACATTTTCAAAATGGACCCACTGGGACCAGTTACAAAAAGAAGTCTCTTTTCTTATAGTTACCCGCAAGGGCTCTCCTGCAGAAAATTTGCCGTCAAATTGTATACTTCTGGACGACCCAACCTACGAGCCACTTGAAGATAGTGCCACACGAATACGGGAATGTATTAAAACTGGCAAGCCTATTACTGGTTTGGTGCCAAAAGAGGTCGAGAGATATATAATAGAGCACAGTTTATATAAGTAAATTTGAAATTTGAAATTTATAATTTGAAATCAATTTAACATGTTTAAAAATGAAAAATTTGAATTTGAATAAAAATTTAAAATTGTAAATTAAAAATTATGAATCTAGATTATAAAAATAAGTCTGATGAAATTACTGCCTGGATTAAGCAAGCTGTCTTGGGGGCTGGATTTGAGGATGTTGTTGTTGCACTCTCCGGAGGTATAGACTCTGCACTTTCTGCAACGCTGTCTGTCAACGCATTGGGAAAAGAGCACGTCCACGTACTCCTTCTGCCCTATGGAAAATTAAATACAAAGGGAACCGAAGATGCCAAGACTGTAGTAAAGTTTCTGGATTTGCCAAAGGATAATGTCCACGAAATAGATATAAAAAAAGCAGTGAATAGTTTCAGATGGAACTCAAATGGTACTCAGCAAACCAGAAAATCAGATATGGCAGAGAAATCTGATACGCTGGCTTACCGAGTTCTATCTAAGTCCTATCTGAAGATCCGTACCGGTAATATCATGGCACGTGTCCGGATGATTTACTTGTATGATTTTGCCAAAGCCAACAATTGCCTTGTGGTGGGGACAGAAAATAAAAGTGAATATTATTTAGGATACTTTACCAGATTTGGAGATGAGGCATCGGACATAGAGCCAATCAGAAGTTTGTATAAAACCCAAGTAAAGGAAATGGCAAAATATTTGGGTATTCCAGAGAAAATTATTTCAAAATCGCCAACCGCAGGACTTTGGGAAGGGCAGTCAGATGAAGAAGAATTTGGATTTTCCTACCAAGATGCAGACAGGATTTTGTATCATCATTTTGATGAAGGATTACCACAAGAGGCAATTGTGGATTTGGGGATTCCAAAAGAGACTGTGGAAAAAGTTCTTAGTTGGGTTGCAAAAAATGACTTCAAACGCAAGCTGCCCAAAATATTTGGGTAAATCCCAAACTTCAATACCCAAGATACAAATAAATTTCAACAATCAAATTACAATTTTTTAATTTTGGTATTTGGATATTGTTTGTTTCTTGGGATTTGTTACTTGGAATTTGCTATAATGCTGGTATGGCAGATGGAGCTTCAGGAAATATAGGCGGTATTCTTTTTGAGGCAGGCAAGACCATCAGTGATGCCGGGAAAAAACAAGCACAGCAAGTAGCAAATGCTGTTGGTGGGCAGCTTGGTGCACAAAAACCTCTTTTCGGTGGACAAAAAACTCAGACAACAGGTTTAGGAGGCCTTTTTCCACAAAAGCCTGCAGGAGGAGCGACAGGTGGACAAACGTCCAAAATAGATCCTTTTGGAGATTTTGGAAAAATGTTTGAAGGTGGAAAGCCGGGATTTGGTTCTCAGAAACCTCCTGCACAGATGCCTCAGTCCCAACAATTTTCTCAAGCACAGCTAGACACAATGGCTGCGCAAAATAAAGCAGTAGACGACCAAGAAATTGCCAAAAGACAAGCAGAGTTACAGCAGATAAAACTACAACATAAGCAGCTTCATGATGAAATGTACTACAATGCTATTCGGGATGCCGGAAAAAATAGCATAGCCAAAGACAGGAAGGAAAAAGCACAGGCAGAACAACAACAAGAGGAAGCAAAAGCCCAACAGCAACAACAGGTAAGCCAGATGTCCGAGCTTCCAGGAAACATGATGGGAAATAATCCACAACTTGGTGCGCCCGTTGCGGTAACACAAGCCAAAACCCAGACAGAAGCCAATAGAGGAACCACTGGTTAAAACTTAAAACGTAGAACTTAAAATATTTTTAGGTTTTAGGTTTTACATTTTATGTTACGTCTTTATAATACGTTATCTCGTTCAGTAGAAGACTTTAAGTCTATAAAGCCCTTGTCTGTGGGGCTTTACTCCTGTGGACCTACGGTCTACGACAATCAGCATATTGGGCATATAAAAAGGTACATTGGGGATGATGTCTTGGTAAAAGTGCTTAAAGCAAATGGATACAACGTGAAACATGTCATGAATATTACTGATGTTGGTCATCTTGTGAGTGATGAGGATACCGGTGAAGACAAGATGGAAAAAGGTGCCAAAAAATATGGCATGAGTGTCTGGGATATTGCCAAAAAATTTGAAAAACAATTTTGGGATTCTATTGATGCGGTAGGTATTACGCGTCCTACAGAAATCATGCATGCGACAGATTATATTCCGGACCAAATTGCCTTAGTAAAAATTCTGGAAGAAAAAGGATACACGTACGAAATCCCCGGGGACGGTATTTATTTTGATACGTCTAAATTCCCAACCTATTTTGCACTTTCTCGCCAAAATCCAGAAGAATTAAAAAAGGGTGCGCGAGTTGATTTTATAGAAGGGAAAAGGAATGTTGCAGACTTTGCATTATGGAAGTTCAGTTTTACATCAAAAGGTGAACCTCGAAGACAAATGGAGTGGTGGTTTGGAGGTCCACTAGAAGGAAAACTATCTACATCAGAAAATTGGAACCAAGTACCTACGGAATTTAGAGAGAAAGTTGGTTTCCCGGGTTGGCACATAGAATGTTCGGCAATGAGCCTAAGAGCGTTAACAGATTTCTTTTCTGCAAACCTTCCCTATGTGCAAAGCTATTTAACCCCCCAGGTTAAAAATTTACAAACCATAGACATCCATACCGGTGGAATAGACCATATTGCTATCCACCATACCAATGAAATTGCACAGAGTGAGGCGGCAACTGGGGAGAAGTTTGTGAATTATTGGGTGCATCACAATTTTCTTATTGTGGATGGGGAAAAAATGAGTAAGTCTCTTGGAAATTTTTATACCGTACAGGATGTGGTAGCAAAAGGATATGACCCGCTTGCACTTCGGTATTTGATATTACAAACCCACTATCGTCAGGAAATGAATTTTACCTGGGAAAGTCTCGATGCAGCCCAGACAGCACTGGAGCGTCTCCGCTCTGTCATCCTGAACGAGAGTGAAGGATCTTTGGTTCACGATCACACATGGATGAAAAAATTCATGGAAGCGCTCAATGATGACCTCAATACTGCAAAAGCGCTCAGCGTTATGTGGGAAATGGTAAAAGACCAAGATCTTTTGCCAGGGGAAATACAAGGGACACTGTTGGAAATGGACAAAATTTTAGGTTTGAACCTAAAATTAAATCCCAAATCCCAAATCCCAAATCTCAAAATACCGGAAGAGGTGCAAAGTTTAATTTCTGAGCGGGAAGCATTTCGGAAAGCAGGAGACTTCGGAGCGGCAGATGAAATACGTAACAAGATTGCTGATTTAGGATTTACAGTTGAAGATAAACTAGAAGGGCCTGTAATTACAAAAAAATAATGAATCCATCACTCTGCCCGCAATGCAACGAAATTCTTCTTCCTGGCATGAATTTTTGCCCAAAATGTGGGTACGAAATTGCCCGGACAGTGAGCATTGGCAAGCAAATCTATATTTATAGCGTCAGTCTTCTTTTGCCTCCATTTGGCCTTGTCTGGACATTTAAATTTCTCAAAAATCCAACAGAGCAGAAAAAGAGGAT
>JANWIQ010000062.1 GCA_025449795.1 Minisyncoccota bacterium | reverse complement strand
GGTGGAATAGGAGTAAATGTTTTTCACTCTATGCTTATGGATGCAGCAGAAAAAGATGCACAAATTCGTATGACACTTATTGCGTCATTCAGGGGTAAAGAGGATATGCTTTTTTACGAAGAATTAAAAAAAATAGAAAATAAAAATAGGAAAATTATCTATACTCTTACGCAAGAAGAGTGGGATGGAGAAAAGGGTAGAATAACAGAGGAAATAATTAAAGAATATGTATCAGATTTTCAAAAAAGTATTTTCATGATTGCTGGTGGACAAGAATTTGTCGATGCGATGCAAGAACTACTTTTACACATGCATATTCCCCAGGAAAATATTCGAATAGACTATTTTAGTGGCTATGAATGAAGAACAGGTTCTTCTTCAACTCCTAAGTGCTTTGTAGAGGATAATTTATTTCCTAGGGTGGAAAATCCTTTTACCACATTTGTATATTGTCCAGTCGCATTAGTTAAATGTTTTCCGAGTACATCCAGTGATTCGTTTACTTTTCCATAATCTATCTGTAATGCACGAAGCAGTGCAAAGACCTCTTTACTTCGTGCTTCAATTTTCTTCCCTTCAAAAGAAAGAAGAATTGTCTGGAGATGTGCATAGAGCGTAGATGGTGATACTACATAGACGCGTTGATGTCTTGCGTATTCGTTAATATCATCTATGCTCACTAATTCATAAAAAACAGTCTCACTAGGGACATACATCAGGGCAAAATCCATCGTTCCTTCATCTGGGAGAATATATTTTTTTGCAATTGCATCAATATGTTTTTTCACATCTCGTATAAATTCTTTTCTTAAAGTCTCTCTTTCTTCTTTTTCTTTTGCTTTCATCATTTTTTGGAAATTTTCCATGGGAAATTTAGAATCAATTGGTAAAATGCCTGCATCAGTCTGTATTGCGGCATCAACTTTTTCTCCACTACGAAATTCATACTGCAAATGAAAACTACTTTTTGGAAAAATTTGGGTAATTAAATCTTTTAGTACTTGCTCACCAATATTACCGCGTAATTTGGGGCTTTTTAAAAATTCTTGTAATTCTTGCATGCTTCTCCCAATTTCACTCATTTTTCCTACTTCTACATTTACATCTCTCATGGCTTGCGCTGCTCTATCAAGGCGTTCGTTAAGTTGTCTAGTATTTTCCTGAAGAGTACGGGTCATATGTTGTTGTGTCCCTTCTACTTGCTGTTGCATTGTCTTCATCCATTCAAGAAGAAGTGGGTCTGTAGAATTTTTATTTCGTTTTGCAAAAAATAAAACAAGAAAATTAATAAATAGAAAAAGAAGAATAATAAGTAAAAGAGCAGTTACCATTGTAAAAGATAGTATAGCATATGCATGCAATAGCGTTTCCTTATTTACAAAATTATTTTTTTCTGAATATACTGTATATGTAGTTGTTTTATTAATATGTTTAATAAAACAGAAAGCGGGGTGAATAACACATGGCAAGTAAATTATTACATTCATTAAGAAAAGCACTTGGTCTTTCTGCAGCAAAGGCTGCTCCAAAAAAGAGAGTTGCTGCAAAAAAAGTTACACGAAAAGCAGTTAAAAAAACTGTTAAGAAGGTTGCAAAGAAGACAACACCTAAGAAAAGAGTTGCAAAAAAGAGTGCGAAAAAATCTTCAAAAAAAAGAAGATAGATTTCATTCACTTATTTTAAATAAGTAAAAGCGAAAGGAAGTAAAATTTCTTTCGCTTTTTTTTAATCAAAATACAATTCAGAATTTGCAGTAATTTTTTCCCATGGCGTTTCTTTTCCTTGAAAAAGTGCAGCAGCTGCAATCATAACGCCATTGTCTGTACATAAACTTTTTGGTGGGACAAAGAGTTTAGTATTTAATATTTTGTATTTAGTATCTAGCATATGTTGAAAATTATTCTTCAGTGTTTCATTTGCAGCAACACCGCCACCGACAATGACAGAGCGAGCATTATATTTCTCAACTGCTTGTAATGTTTTATATACCAGTACATCGCTTATGGCGTCTTGTACTCCGCGACAGATATCTGCAATGAGAGCGTTACGCTTGGTAACAATTTTTTCTTGGGTCCGCAATTCGCTTGAATCCCCTGCGAAAAAATTATTCCCTTCGCTTTTTTCAATCTTTTGAATTTCACGCAATACAGCAGTCTTAAGCCCTGAAAATGAAAAGTCTAATTCTTTGTCATACATAAGCGGACGAGGAAAATGAAATGCTTTTGGATTCCCTTTTTTTGCGAGATTTTCTATGGCAGGGCCTGCTGGATAAGAAAGTCCGAGCATTCTTCCAATTTTATCAAACGCCTCACCTGCTGCATCATCTCTTGTCCCTCCAAGCCAAGTGATATCTGTATGAGACTTCATAAGAAGAAGGTCTGTGTGTCCTCCGGAGACAATTAGTCCAATTGCAGGAAATTCAAGAGATTGAAATGGCGATAGTGTTTCTATCCAATTCGCATAGATGTGTCCGAATAAATGATTGATGGGGAGAAGAGGAATATTCCATATATATGAAAGCGTTTTTGCTGTCTCTACTCCAACAAGAAGTGAGCCAATAAGTCCTGGTCCATACGTGATAGCGATCGCGTCGATCGCTGGCTTATTGCTTATGGCTAATAGCTTATGGTCCTTTTTACTATTTGCCATTGGCCATACGCCATCTGCTGATGAGAGCGCTTCGTAAATAACGGGGATAATATCTTGTATTTGATTACGCGCAGCAACTTCTGGGATAATACCACCCGTCTTTGCATGGAGAGCAAGGGATGTTGCTGTAACAGAAGAAAGGATTTTTACATGACTTTTGTCAGGAGCAACTTCTACAACACTTGCAGCTGTTTCATCACAGGAGGTCTCAATACCAAGAATTTTCATAACGAAGTGGAAACGGAGTCCCCAACGGCAAAATGGTATTTTGCAGAAAGCCCGCCATTTATTTCTAATACTGTGTCTGCAGGTTGGCTTGGTTTATAAATAGGAAGTGGCACAGAGGGATTATTTGGATTGGTAACGTTGTTGGCAATAGAAACTATTTTTTTATTTGCAATAAAAATAATATCAAGTGGGTATTTCATGTTTCTCATCCAAAAACCATAATAATCCGGATTACCAAAAGGGAAAAGCATACCTTGGTCTTGGGGAAGAGAATTTGTACTCGAGAGGCCTGTTTCTTTTTCTTGTTCTGTTTTTGCAACAGTGACATGAAAAGTCTGGCCATCTATCGCTGTTGTAGATGATGGTTGACCGACAAAAGGCACATGGAAATTGTTGGTGACAACATTTACGAAAATAACTCCCAACACAATCAGAAGTACGACAACAACAATGCCAATAATAAGTCTTGTTCTCATATTTCTTTTCCCAAAAGGTCAACAATTCGTGAAGTTGAAAGGTTTTCAACCTGTTTACCTATGTAGAGAGAAGCGCCAACTTGTTTTGCTTGTTTTTCTATATAGGGTAAGCTATCTGACCTTTTCGTAGTTGCAATTATAGCAGGTTGTATCTCTTTCGTCACCTTTTCATACTCCTGGTCGGTTATGGTATCGGGAAGAAGAACAACATAGTCCACAAAGCGCAAAGAGGTCAACATATGAGCCCGTTGGGAAATTGTGTGGACAGGCCGTTTGTTACCTTTCAGTTTTTGAATTCTGTTGTCACTTTCGAGTAATACGACAAGTATGTCACCTTGTTTTTTTGCCTCCTCTAAAAAGCGAAAATGGCCAAAATGCAGTATATCAAAACAACCGCCCACCAAAACGATTTTTTGCCCTTCCTCTCGCAAGTTTTCTCCTAATTGTTTTATTTCTTGTATAGGTACTATATTTTTCATAACAAAAATCGTAATAAACGAATGTAACAATAATCCAATATACAAATAAATAAGATAATTTCGTATATTCTTATATTCGTTTATTTATATATTACTTCGAGGCGGTGCCTCGAAGGTATGCTGCTTGCCAGGGTTGGAATACCGATGTGTAGGTTTCAGCAATAAGCGTTTTATTCCCTCTCGTCACTGTCCTACGAAAAGAAACAGTGGCGCCATCTGCAGCAAAATCTGTCTGTTTTACTGTCCCTACTGGTAGTGTTGGATCATCGGTATACAGGGGTGCGGGCGCAGGGATGATGTTGGTTACCACAGGAGTAGTAAGGGTTGCTTTTCTTCCATCACTCACACCATATATATAAAACGTAAGACGGAGAATAGATGGATCGACAACGCTTTGAATAAGAATGTAGTGTCCGGTATCATTTTTAAATTTTAAATCAACCGTTGGTACGTAGACCGTTGCATCAATGCCTGGTGGCCCGTCTTCTTCATAATACTCCACCCGGTATGCATGGGCATGTCGCTCTACTATTGGAAGACCAGCATGAAGCGCAGCGCGAAAAAGCGTCGTAGATACTTGGCAAACGCCGCCGCCATCTCCCAAAACCGTTTTGCCATTTTGGATGACATATGCTTGTTGATAGCCAGTAAAAGAGGACACATCCCCAAGCGTTTGGTCAAAAGAAAAAGTATCACCGGGAGCAACAAGCGTTCCGGAAATTCTGCGTGCTGCCAACTCCACATTATAAATTCTTCCTGCAATAGAACCCTGAAAAAGAGAAGTCCCCATTCCAATAAGTTCTTTAATCCCTAGTTTATTTGCGCTTTGGGTAGAAATCTTTGGATAAAGGGTTTTGAGAGTAATAGGGATAGTGATGTGTTGGGGCTTTCCCGATGCGAGAATAAAAGGAATTTCTTGTTGCATCTGCAATTGTACATGGGCAATATCAATATCCTGTCCATTGGAAGATGCTTGGAATGCAGTCACATGATTATTTTGGTAGGTAAATATGGCGTCAACAGGATCTATTCTTACCTGCTTTCGTATATCGATTAATGCAGCAGAAATATTTTGTGGCCTATACGTATAAGAGGGAGAAAGCGATACACCATCGATATAACTTTGAAAAACAAGCACGATATTAGAAAAAATATCAGATGAGCGCCCAACACTCATCGCCTGTTCTGCCAGTAAGTTACCGTTAAATCCTAAATGAAGACTTTGAGCGGAAATCGTAGCAATACCACCAGAGGACGTAAAAGTAAATGTTGTTGCAGCAATTGCATCATTTTTTTTGGCAAAATACGCGGCCACTTCTGATTGTGTTTTTCCACCAAGAGGAATATTTTCTACCGAAACACCCGGGTAGACAACATGGGTGTACAGCAATTGAAAAATAAGAAATCCAAAGCTTATTAACAAAAACAAACCAATGGCTACTCCCATGCCAAACCAAAATGTTGTTTTTGAGGCAATTTTTAAAAGACGTACATGGCTTTTTATGAGGGCTACCGTTGCTCGCATATGAATATTGCTATATTATACAATAAGTACGTATGGATACGAATGGAAATGCATCTTCTGGGGGTGGGCAGCCAGTTCCTCCTGTGCAATTGCCGCCAACACCGCCACCACCGTCAAATCCTACACCTGTTGTGCCGGTGCAGCCTGCTCCCCCATCACCTGTTGCGCCCAAAATTACCTTGGATGATTTGTATGGTCCTTCCCCGTTGGATGCTCAAAGCTATTCACCTGTGGCAACTCCTCAACCTGTGGTAACTCAGCCGTTGCAGCCTCCACAAGCGCCTGTAGCACCTGCTCAACCCCCTCTGGAGCAAGTTCCGTCTGCGCCACCCCCTTTGCAAGATACCGGTCTTTTAGAGGATTTACCGCTTCGTAAGCAGCGTGTTGATCTTACCCCTGTGGTCCACGCTTCTTCAGCGCCCAAGCCAGCGCAGGATACAACCGAAGAAGTACCTGCGTCTGAGCAGACTAAAAATAGCAGTGAGAAGCCAAAAGAAGGGGTAAATAAATTATCTCTTTTCCGAATATTGTTTGCAGTGGTTGCGGCAGGTGTTGGTTTGGTGGTCTTATTATTTGTCGTGACGTGGATTTCGGGATTTCTTCATCCTGTTTCTTCCGGTAAGGTAAGCCTTACGTATTGGGGATTATGGGAAGATAGCAATACCATGCAGGTTGCGATAAGTGGATTTGAAAAACAGTATCCCAATATCACAATAAATTATGAAAAAGAAGATCCCAAACAATACAGCCAACGGCTTTTTACCAGAATACAGCAGGGAAATGGACCGGATATTTTTACCTATCATAGTAGTTGGTTGCCTATGGTGCAATCAATTTTAGTTCCCTTACCAACGAGCGTTATCAGTAAATCAGAATTGCAAAATGGTTTTTATCCCGTGGTACGAACAGACTTGGTAAAAAATGGCGCATTGTATGGTATTCCGCTTGGCATTGACAGTTTGTCTCTTTTTGTAAATAACACGCTTTTTCAAAATGCAAAAGCACAAGTGCCTACCAGTTGGGATAGTTTTTCTACAACAGCACGTGCATTTACACAAAAAGATGGCAATGGAAAAATAATCGTCGCCGGAGCAGCCATTGGGACCTATGACAATATTACTCATGCACCCGATATTATTTCTGCCCTTTTTGTCCAAAACGGCGTGAATATATCAACAATGTCACCGAAAGTAAATGCTGCAGATGCACTTTCTTTTTATACCTCGTTTGCGACGGGAGATAGTAAAGTATGGGACAATACACTAGATCCTTCTCAGCTCGCTTTTTCCAAAGGAAACCTTGCCATGTATTTTGGTTATTCATGGGATATTTTTGCATTTAAGGCAATGAATCCTTCACTGGATTTTTCTGTGTATCCAATTCCCCATTTACCGGGCAGAAATACCACCGTTGCGAGCTATTGGGTGCAGGGAATTTCAAGCAAAAGTCTTCATCAAAAAGAAGCAGCTCTTTTTGTACACTATCTTTCCCAAAAAGATATCCAAGCAGCATTATATGCAGAAGAAGCAAAGACCCGTCTTTTTGGAGAACCTTATGCACGGTCTGATTTAGGAATTACCCTGCGAGAAAATAAGCTCGTGTACCCATTTGTCCAGCAATCCATGGACGCAACCTCGTCCTTTTTCGCAGGAGAGACACAAGACAGTGGCATTAACGGACAGATGAATGGATATTTAGGAAATGCGGTGCGCGGAATATTAAATAATACTTCTGCGGCAAGTGCATTGGATACATTGACACAAGGAGTGCAGCAAGTTGAGAATCAATATGGATCACAGTGACGTGTTACTTGCTACGCTTTGCTACAGCGACATCTTTGAATATCCTCTTACCAAGGCCCAACTCTTTCGGTATGTAGTTGGCTGCGAGTCAGTCTCTCATAGCTGGAAACAATTTAATCACGCATTGGAAAATCTGGTAGTCTCTCACAAGATAGGTCATATAGATGAGTATTATTTTTTGCAGGGAAGAAAAAAAATAGTTGCAAAAAGAAAAGAAAGAGAAAAAATAAGTAAAAAAAAGTTAGCAAAAGCCAAACCAATTCTTATGGGCATTGCAAAAATTCCTACTGTATTACTTTTGGGGATAAGTGGATCACTGGCTATGTACAATGCCGACACAGATGCAGATATTGACGTATTTCTTATTACAAAACCTGCCACACTTTGGATAACGCGACTTTTCATACTGGCTTTTTTACAAACAAAACAAATACGAAGAAAAAGGGGAGCAGTAAAAGCAAAGAATACGATCTGTGTAAATATGCTTATCGATGCTTCCCATCTTGCTTTCCCAAAAAGAAGACAAAATATGTATTCTGCCCATGAAATTATGCAAATGCGCCCAATAGTTTCTCGAGAATATGTATACGAAAGATTTCTAAAAGAAAACAGTTGGATTCTCCGATTTCTTCCCCATGCGTATCATAAAGAGAGTATAAAGATGCAATCTTATCTTCACAAAAGCACTAGGATTGTAGAGCTTCTCTCGAAGCTCTTCTCAGAACTGGAGCCAATTGCAAAACTAGTTCAGGAGTGGTATATGAGAAAGCATAGGACCACAGAGACAATAACGCAGGGCTTTGTTGCATTCCATCCATTGGAATATAAAGAGAGTGTACTCAAGCAATTCGAAAAAAGAAAACAAATATATTTACCGTAGCGCACCGAAGTATGGCATATACATATCACAATATTGTTGTAGGTGGAACATTCGATAGATTACATGCAGGACATAAAGCATTTTTGCGCCGTGCCTTTTCTTTGGCAGCGCATGTTACGGTAACAATTACCAGCGATAGATATACCGCAGCATACAAGCCACACGTTTTGCCATATAATGTAAGGGAAGAACAGGTTAAAAAATTTCTTGACAGGGAAAAGCTTCTGTCCCGCGCAACAATTATTCCTATCGATACTGGGTACGGAATTGCAAAAGAAAAAAATATTTCCCTTGATGCAATTTTGGTAACGGACGATACGAGAGCAGGAGCGACAACGGTGAATAAAAAAAGAAAAGAAGTCGGATTGCCCCTGCTTGCAATAGAGGTGCAAGAGAGAATCCTTGATGCTTCGGGTATGCCCATATCATCCACGCAGATTCGTTTTACTGAGCATACCTTATATATGCCAAAAGCGCTTCGCAAAACGTTGCATCAGCCCTTCGGAGAAGTAGTGCAACACAGAATATCTGAGCTTGCAGGGAAAAAACTTATTGCAGTTGGAGATGTGACGACCCGCATATTGCACGAGCAAGGTGCAGTCCCCGTGCTTTCTGTCATTGATTTTTTAATTGAAAGAAAAAAGCAGGATAATAGTATTGAAAAATTGGGATTACATGGGAAGGAAAAAATATTTTACGCCACTAATCCCCATTCAACACTTACCCCTGAGTTATGGCGGGCAATAACGCAGGCGCTTTCCCTGTCATCCAAAGGGGAAAAATCAGTGATTATTGTAGATGGCGAAGAGGATTTAGCGGTACTCCCTTTACTGTTGCTTGCTCCAATGGGATATGTAATTTGTTATGGACAGCCGCACGTAAATATGATAGCTGTCTCTGTTACCCAAGAGACCAAAGAACAGGTACGTGCGTTACTCTCTGCCTTTACCCTTGACAATACTAGAGGTTATTGACAAAAAGAGGTCTTTACTTTAGTATTCTTCATAACTGTAAAGTTTTGTTTCTCCCAACAATAAAGGGAGCTTTTTTTTAGAATACCTGTATTTTTACCTATGATACCGAAAAAGATATATCTCACAAAAGAAGGCTTAGCAGAGCTCCAAAAAGAGCGAGACGAATTGGTTACTGTGAAGCGTCCTGAAATATTAGCAAGACTTACCGATGCGCGGGATCAGGGTGATTTATCAGAAAATGCAGAATATACTGCAGCAAAAGATGAATTGTCTTTTATCGATGGACGAATCGATGAGATTGAGGAAATTCTCAAACAAGCAACGGTCATAACAGGGCAAAATGGTGTAAAAAAGGCGGTTGATTTGGGGTCTACAGTTACGGTAAATATTGGCAGCAAAAAAGAAGAATTTACCGTAGTGGGTGAATGGGAAGCAGATCCTACAGAAAAGAAAATTTCTCATGAGTCACCCTTGGGTAGGGCACTTATGGGAAAGCATGTTGGCGAAGCACTTGAAGTAGATGCTCCCGCAGGAAAAATCAAATACACCATTGTCTCAATCCACTAGTTCATAGCTATTGCGTAAATTTACCCTGAACCGTGAACAAATAACTAATACCCAAGCGTGTTATATTCCTAACATTCCTGCTCCTATTGTCCAATTTCTAAAAATTTTTGATTTTTTGTGAGTAGCATGGTAGGCTACAAGCATGAAAAAAAGTTCCCCTGGAGCACATATCATCAAAAAAGATCTTAAGAAATTTCCGAAAATCCCCAACGTCACAAATTACGAAGAAGCATACAAAAATTTCTCATGGGAAAAAGCAGAAAAAGAATATATCGATTTCTTCCCAGACGGCACCATGAACGCGGCTTACAATATGATAGATAGGCATGTGGAAAAAGGCAAAGGAAAAAAGACTGCATTGCTTTTTGAAAGCGCTACTGGAGAAAAAGAAAAATATACCTATGAAGACTTGCGGCGAGAATCGAATAAATTTGCCAACGTATTGGAGTCACAGGACGTAGAAAAAGGGGATAGGGTATTTATTTTTCTTCCCTCCATACCAGAGCGTTATATTGCATTTATTGGCATCCTTAAGGTAGGTGCAATTGCAGGGACACTTTTTTCGGCCTTCCAGGAAGCAGCACTTCTGGATAGGCTCGCAGACAGTAAAGCAAAGATACTTATCACTAATGCGGTACTTTTTCCCCGAATACAGAAAATTTGGAAAGACTTACCGCACCTGGAAAAAGTTATTGTTGTAGAACGCGGTTCGCTTAACCAACCCGAAGAAAAAAATCTTGTTTTCTATAACAAAGAAATGGAAAAGGCATCTGAAAAATTTGAAATAGTCCATCTTTCAAAGGATGACTTTTCCTATATGCTCTATACGTCCGGGACAACCGGAAAACCAAAGGGTGTAGTGCATGCGCATGGAGATGTGCTTCAGGCGCTTGTAACGACGCGGGATGTACTGGATGTCCATGATGACGATATCTATTGGTGTACGGCAGATTTAGGATGGGTAACAGGAGTAGTGTATGGTGCACTTGGTCCATGGGCGCTTGGCGCAACACAAGTACTTTTTGAAGGCAGGTTTTCTCCGGAGAATTGGTATAAAGTACTGGAAGAAAATAAGGTAACTGTGTGGTATACCGCGCCAACTGCTATCCGTATGCTGATGGGATCTGAGGTAAAACCAAAGGATTATGCATTGAGTTCGCTTAGACATCTTTGCAGTGTTGGTGAACCCCTCAATCCAGAGGCAATATGGTGGAGTCTAGAAGCATTTGGGTTGCCTTTCCATGACACGTGGTGGCAGACAGAGCAAGGGTCAATTACGATCCCTAATTATCCTATTATGGACATAAAGCCTGGATCTATGGGAAAACCTTTGCCTGGTATTATTGCTGCCATTATCGACGACAAGGGAAATGAAATCCCACAAGGCGAAGAGGGGCATCTTGCGCTGAAGGCATCTACGGTGCAGTCCCTTATGAAACAGATCTGGGGAAATGAAGAAAAATTCAAAAGTTACTTCGTTGGTGATTGGCCTGCCGGCCATAGTCTTGGCGACGCCTGGTATATTTCAGGAGACAAGGCATACAAAGATGAAGATGGCTATTTTTGGTTTATTGGGAGGGCAGATGACGTCATTAAGACTTCCGGTGAGCGGGTTGGCCCCTTTGAAGTAGAAAGTTCGCTTGTCGAGTGTGAAGAAGTAGTTGAAGCAGGGGTAATTGGCAAACCGGATGAACTGCGTGGAGAAATAATAAAAGCATTTGTTGTCCTTAAGCCAGGAATCGAAGGAACAGCAGAACTTATTGAAAAGCTGAAGCTGCATGTCAAAAAACATTTGGCAGGACATGCATATCCACGCGAAATTGAGTTTATCGACAAACTTCCCAAAACCCGCTCCGGAAAGATTATGCGCCGGGTCTTAAAGGCAAAAGAATTAGGCCTTCCTATTGGTGATACTTCTACTTTGGAGGATTATTAAATATGAATGATGTAGTCAAATCTTTGCAGCAGTACGTGCGAGCAGCAAATTATTTATCGGTTACGCAAATCTATTTACAAGATAATTTTCTTTTAAAACGGCCTTTAGAACGCCAAGATATTAAAAGAAAACTTTTTGGACATTGGGGCACGTGTCCGGGAATTAATTTTGTCTACGCACACCTTAATTATCTCGTTAAAAAATCGCAGCAATCCACTATTTTTGTTTTAGGACCAGGACACGGATTTCCTGCGCTCCAAGCAAATCTTTTTCTGGAGGGGACCCTTCAAAAGTATTATCACAATGCAACACTGGATGAAAAAGGCATGGCATATATATCAAAATTATTTAGTTGGCCATATGGTTTTTCTAGCCATAGTAATCCCGAAGCACCCGGACTTATTCTCGAGGGTGGAGAGCTTGGATATTCCCTTGCGACATCCTACGGTGCTATTCTGGACAATCCAGACCTGCTTGCTGTGTGCATGATTGGCGATGGAGAAGCAGAAACAGGTCCAATAGCAACAGCTTGGCATATTAATAAATTAATTGATCCTGCAACCAATGGGACTGTTCTTCCCGTTCTACATGTAAATGGGTATAAAATTTCTGGACCAACAATTTTTGGCAGAATGTCAGATGAGCAGTTAGCCCATTTATTTACGGGTTATGGGTATGAGCCCTTTTTTGTTCGGGGGGAAACTATTTACCAAGATATGATAACAACGTTTGATACCTGTATGGAGCGAATTACTGCGATCAAAAAAAGGGCAAGAAATAAAGAAAATTTTGTACCCCGTTTTCCGATGATTATTCTTCAGACCCCAAAAGGATGGACAGGACCAAAGGAAATAGATGAAGAGCCAATAGAGGGAAATATAAAATCGCATCAGGTGGTTGCGGCAAATGCACGTAAAGATGAAGAAGAGTTACGCGTGATCCAGAAGTGGCTGGCATCATACAAATTTGAAGAGATATTCACTACAGCAAAAGGATTTGATAAAAGTTTGGATACTATTTTACCACCTGAAGAGTTGCGTATTGGCAATAATCCTCATGTCTATTCAAAAAAAATTTATAAAAAACTCAATCTCCCCGATAGCAAAAAATTTGATAAACCCCTTGAAACTCCAGGGTTACTTGTATCAAATAGCATGAAAGTAGCTGGAGAATATCTTCGGTATATTTTTGAAATGAACAAAAAAGAAAAAAACTTTCGGCTTTTTTCTCCTGACGAAACGTATTCCAATAGGTTACAAAATGTATTTGAGGCAACGTCCAGGGCGTGGGTTTGGCCGTTAGACCCACAAGACAAAGATATGACACGAAGCGGGCGTGTGATGGAAATGCTTTCTGAGCACAATCTTCATGGACTGACGCAAGGATATATTCTCACGGGAAGGCACGCAATGCTTACGACGTATGAGGCGTTTGCCCAAATTTTTAGCTCCATGACACACCAATATGAAAAGTTTCTTTCAGTTGCCCGCAATATTTCCTGGCGGGGGGAAATGGCGTCACTTAATTTTCTCCTTTCGTCTGTGTTGTGGCGTCAAGAACATAACGGATTTACTCACCAAAATCCTGCGTTTGTAAGTGGTATGTTGGAAAAACATGATTGTGCTATCAAAGCGTATTTCCCGGTGGACGACAATACAATGGCAGTAACTCTGCAAGAATGTCTTACCTCACAAAGGGGTATAAATATGATTGTTGCCGGGAAAACCATAGAGCCTCGTTGGCTTTCGCTAGAGCAAGCAGAAAAAACTCTTCAGGATGGAGGAATTATATTTGATTTTGCCAGCGAAAAAAATCCGGATATTATTCTTATCGGTATTGGCGACTATACCACCAAAGAGGTACTTGCTGCTGTAGAACTGCTTCGATACACCGCTCCCGAAATTCGTATACGAGTTGTTAATATTCTTCGTCTTTCAGGAAGATGTAATTGCATAGACGCAAAACATCAACAAATTGAAAATGCAGACAAATTTTTTGAAGAAAATATTCCGGTGATTATTAATTTCCATGGATATCCTGAAACAGTTGAGTCAATGCTTTTCCAATTAAAAAATCCAGAAAGGTTCTCCGTCCATGGATACATAGAAAAAGGTGGTACCACAACAGCATTTGATATGCACATCCGCAATCGTACAAGCCGGTATCATCTTGCATCTGAAGTAGTACAAAAAATGCAAGAAAGTGGAAAGATCTCTCCTGAGAAAGCAAATGCGCTTCTCACGCAGTTTGAAGATGCAATAGAAAAACATACGGCATACATTACCAAATATGGAGCAGACCCAATTGAATTAGACGAATGGCATTGGGATGAGAGGACCCATACAAGAGACGATATTGTAGAGCGAAATATTTTACAATCCGCCAAGACAATTGCAGTAGTAGGACTTTCTGATAATCCCGACAGGTACAGTAATAAAGTTGCAGAATATTTACAGTCACAACATATACAAATTATTCCAGTCAATCCGCATATTTCCTCTGTGCTTGGTGAAAAGGCATACGCATCACTCCTGAAGGTTCCAAATGCTGCAAAAATAGATATTGCGGCGATATATCGAAGGTCAGAGGAAATCATGCAACCAGTCATAGACTCAGTAGCAAAAGGAATTAAGACAATATGGTTGGCAGAAGGAGTGAGAAATCCTCTTGCTGAAGACTACGCGAAAGAGCATGGCGTGACGATAGTTTCAGACTTTTGTATTATGAAAGTGCACCAAAAGCTGGCAAGTATTACTGGGTGAACGTTGTATCACTGTTGACCTAAAATCCATAACGTGCTAAGGTATTAATATGAATTTACCCACAAAGATGCTTGCAGTGAGAAAAGAAAAAGCAGCCCCGGGTGTAGTTCTCAAAGAAGTTCCAGTCCCAAAGCCCGGAAAAGATGAAGTCCTTATTAAAGTAAAAGCAGCATCTATTTGTGGGACAGATATTAGTATTTATGATTGGACTCCGTGGGCAGAGGGTCATATTACTCCTCCTGTAACCATTGGACACGAAGTAGTAGGAGAAATTGTAGAAATTAATAGTGATGATCCGCAAGGTCTTGCGGTAGGCGATATGATTTCTTCAGAAACCCACATTTTCTGCGGTAGATGTTATCAGTGTCGTATTGGCAATAGGCATATCTGTGAGAATATGCAACTTTTTGGTATTGGAAGAGATGGTGGTTTTGCGGAATATGCAGTGGTGCCGGTAAGGACTTCATGGAAAAATGAACCATCAATTCCTCTTGAATGGATGAGTACACAAGAGCCTTTGGGGAATGCAGTGAATGTAGTCCAGACAGCGGTTGTCATGGGTAAAACAGTTATTGTTTTTGGATTGGGGCCAACAGGTCTTTGTGCTGTTGCTGCGGCAAAAGCATACGGTGCAACAAAAGTAATTGGCATTAACCGGGGAGAATTCCGAAGAAAGCTTGCACAAAAAATGGGAGCAGATGAAGTATATGATAAGCTTCCTGAAAAATATGTAGACAATATGGATGTGGTAATTGAAATGTCAGGCAATGCAGATGTTATCCAGGATGCACTCCGTGCTGCACGAATTGCGGGGACAATTATTTTTTTTGGTATTCCAAAAAAAGAAGTAACTATTGATTTAGGAAAATATTTCATCAATAAAGAACTTACCGCAAAAAGCGTTTTTGGCAGAAAGATTTGGCAAACATGGTATCAAGTGAAAGATTTACTGGTAAATAAAAAAGTGGATTTAT
Source organism: Minisyncoccota bacterium (assembly GCA_025449795.1). Lineage (GTDB taxonomy): Bacteria > Patescibacteriota > Microgenomatia > Levybacterales > UBA12049 > JANWIQ01. The sequence continues at coordinate 4,124 of JANWIQ010000062.1, read as the reverse complement.
CAAAAATTATTACCCACAGATATAAGCTTGCAGAATTTGAAAAAGCAATGGAAGCAATGAAAAGCGGTGAAGCAGGGAAAGTGTTACTTACTCCATAATTTATGTCAGATATTTCTACATTTTATGCCACATTAGAAGAAACAGTGAAAGCAGGTAAATGGCCGCATATTATAGAATCTGGCGAAGGTGCATATCTCACTATATTAGGCAAGAAAAAACTCAACTTTTGCTCAAGTCATTATCTGGGTCTTGCTGTTGACCCGCGCCTTAGTGAGGCAGTGAGTGCTGCAGCAAAAGAATATGGTATTGGCACCGGTTATCGTACGCTTGCAGGGACACACAAATTACATCTGGAATTAGAAGAGGCAATTGCTACGTTTAAAGGGACAGAAAAAGCAGTCACTTTTTCAAGCGCGTATATGGCAAATGCGGCAGCTATTCAGACAATTCTTGGTAAAGAAGACATTGTAATTTCAGATGAACTTAATCATGCGTCTATTATTGATGCAGTAAGACTTTCCGGAGTAACAAATAAATTTATCTATAAACATGGTGATGTAAATTCACTCGAGGAAAAATTACAAGAAGCAGATAAAGTCCGCAAAACTCCGAAAGCAGATGGGAAAAACCCGCTTACTCTTATTGTAACGGATGGCGTATTTTCTATGGATGGAGACTTGGCACCGCTCCCGGGAATTGTAAAGCTTGCGAAGAAATATGACGCGCTCACTATGGTAGACGATGCGCATGGTGAAGGAGTTTTGGGAAAAGGCGGAAGAGGTATTGTGAATCATTTTGGACTTGAGGGACAGGTGGATATAGAAGTGGGGAGTTTATCCAAGGCATTTTCCGTGATGGGTGGATTTATTGCAGGTAATAAAACTCTTATTGAGTATTACATGCTAAAGGCTCGGCAACGGCTTTTTTCTATCGCACTTACCATTCCGGATACTGCAGCATCCCTTAAAGCAGTACAAATTCTTCTTGAGTCAGATGCACCGGTGAAGAAATTGTGGGATAACGTAAAGTATCTTCAGGAAGGGTTTAAAAAATTAGGTTTTGACACGGGAAATTCACAGACTCCTATTATTCCGGTCATGCTGGGAGATGAGGAGATTGCGCGTCAATTTAGTGCTAAGCTCTTTGAAGAGGACGTTTTTGCAACACCAATTATTTTTCCAATGGTAGCGCAGGGAAAAGCAAGAATAAGAGTTATTGCGAGTGCATCATTCAGCAAAGAGGATATGGATAAAGGCCTTAAAGCATTTGAAAAAGTAGAAAAAGAATTAGGCGTACTACACTAGTGGATTTAGCGGAAATAACCTCTTTAATATTTCAAAAGATCTGCTGATATCTTTATCTTCCAGGACAAGTGTTAACTCAAGATAGGTTGATACAACCTCCATAATATTTATTCCTTCCCATGCAAGGGATTTGAGAAAAAAATACACAACACCCGGTGCATAACTAATTTCTTTTGACATGCGGATAGTGATTGCAGAAAGATTGGAAAATTGAGAGAGAACTTCTTCTCCTTGTAATGCATTTTTTGCTTGCAATTCAAGATCCTGGCTTATGATGATGGTTGTTTCGGAAATCCCTTCGGTGATAACAAAAAAAGAGCTTTTATTTTTCTTATGTGCCTCAAACAGTCGAGTAAAACTGCTTGCAAGGTGTTCGGAGTTAGCAATGCTAAATTCCAGAAGATTGGACCGCACTATCATATCGGGAGCAGATTGAAAAATAGTAAGCGGGACAAATTTCGGCTGTAATTCTTTTTCAAGTCTTTTGAGAGCCATGAGAATTGCCGCTTCGCTAACCGGTTTAAGAAGCATGTGCTCTAGCTCAGGTTTTATATAGCGGGCCAGGGAAGAATAGTTAATAATGCCTTTGGAAATTGCCTCGGTAAGGTATCTGGATCTTTCTACAATAGTTTTTGTGGCCTGTGGTACGGTAATCATATGCCTCTGTCATCCGGGGCTTGACCCGGGATCTAGTATGTTAGTAATTTAACATATTATATTGATTCTTGTCAAATTATCCAAAAAAATTGACTGTTACAATTTTAACCATGATAATTGCAACAGTCATCTCTTCGAGCCTGAGCCTCAGAGCCGATGGCCTGAATCTCAGCCGAAGGATCTTACTTATCGATCATTTGGTAATAGAGCTTTCTATATGTTGGGAGATGTATAGAAAGCTCTTTTCCATTGAATATAAATAGGATACAATACGCTTATGGCAGAAGATACAAATTTAAAAGAAATTCGGCTTGAAAAGCTGGCAAAATTACAACAATTAGGGATAAATCCTTATCCGCTCAGGACAAAAAGAACCCATACAGTTTCCCAAGCCTTAGAAAAAGAAGGGGAAAAGGTTGCTATTGCAGGACGTATGATGTCCTACCGTGAGCATGGGAATATTACTTTTGTAGATATTCAGGATGCTTCCGGGAAAATGCAGGTATTCTTCCAAAAAGCAAAACTTGGCGACCCATTCAAAAACCTGAAGCTTCTTGATATTGGAGATTTTATCCAAGTTGAAGGAGAAGTTGGTAGGACTGTTGCCGGTGAAATTTCTGTAATTCCTGATTCTTTTCAGGTGTTGGCAAAATCACTACTTTCTCTTCCAAGTGAATGGTACGGGTTAAAAGACGTAGAAATTCGATATCGCAAAAGGTATTTGGACTTACTTCTCAATGAGGATAGTAAAAAACGATTTATTGCGCGGTCTCATATTATTAGTGCTGTCCGTGAGTATTTAGTAAATGATGGCGCTGTTGAAGTAGAGACCCCAACTTTGCAACCATTGTATGGTGGTGCAAATGCGCGGCCATTTATTACCCACCACAATGCATTGGATAGTGACTTTTATCTTAAAATTTCTGACGAACTTTACCTGAAAAGATTGGTTGTTGGTGGCATAGAGAAAGTATTTGAAATAGATCATGACTTCCGAAATGAAGGCATTGATAAAAGCCACAATCCGGAATTCACCATGTTGGAAGTGTATTATGCATATGCAAATTATGAAGACATGATGACGCTTACGGAAAATATTTGGCAGCATGCAGCAAAAAAAGTTCACGGCACTACAAAAATTATGTACCAGGGCGTCGCAATAGATGTAAAAGCTCCATGGAGAAGGCTCACCATGAAAAATGCCATTCAAGAATATTTACAGTTCGACGTTGATAGTACGAGTGACACCGAGATTTTAGAGGCCATCAAAAAACACGAACCAAACTATGATGGAAAAGGAGAATCACGGGGTATGCTTATCGCAAAACTTTTTGAATTTGCAGAACAATATCTTATCCAACCAACATTCATTATAGATTTTCCAAAAGAGACAACTGCGCTTTGCAAGCCAAAAGAAGATGACCCGGATATTATTGAAAGATTTGAGCCATATATTAATGGTTGGGAAGTAGGAAATGCATATACGGAATTAAATAATCCTGTTTTGCAAAGAAAATATTTTGAAGACCAACTAAAGACGTATGAAAAGAACAAAGAAGAAGCACAGCCTTTGGATGAGGATTTCTTAGCAGCGATGGAGCATGGTATGCCGCCCATGGGAGGGTTGGGGCTAGGACTTGACAGGATGGTTATGATTTTAACCGACGCAAAAGCAATTAAAGACGTTATCCTTTTTCCTACCTTAAAACGGGATAAAGTAGAACAAGAGGAAGTCCTTCGGCAAGCTCAGGATGGAAAAGAAGAGATCCTGAAACAAGTTCAGGATGACAAAGAAAAGATTGAAAAAGCAGATGTTTCGTCAGTAAAAATAACTCGAGATGAAGCATATTATTTACTCACACAACATATGCAATCACCAAATCTTATTAAGCATTCTTTAGCTGCAGAAGCTGCGATGAAAGGCATATACAGATACTTATATAAAGATAACATGAACCAACGTGCAGAAGAAATTTGGGGAATTACAGGACTTTTGCATGACCTTGATTATGAAGTTGCCCAAGAAGAAAATTTGCTGGACCAACACGGAAGGTTATTATTTGACCGTGATCCGCAATTGGTTGAAGAGCCTATTCAGCATGCGATAAAAGCGCATAATTACACAAAAACCGGTACAGATCCAGAGACGGATCTTGACTGGGC
>JANWIQ010000061.1 GCA_025449795.1 Minisyncoccota bacterium | reverse complement strand
GTATGCTATACTCATAGAGCTTCATATGAAATTAGGTGCTTCATTTTCAGAGAGCATTCATACAGAAAAAATTTCAAGAAATAAAAATCATGCTGACCCAGCTTTTTTCTCTATGCGTACGTATATATTTCCGTTGCTGCTTCTTGTGGTGGCAGGCATCTTAGGTGGCAGATTATTTTTCTTGCAAATTTTGGCAGGCCAGTATTATCGCAACCTTTCAGATAGCAATAGAATCCGCACGATAATTTCTCATGCTGCCCGCGGTATTATCTTTGACAGAAATGGTAATCCGCTTGTCTATAATGTGCCGGGATATAGAGAAAATATTCATGGGAAAACCACGTTACTTTCCCAAGCGCAGGCGCTTACCAAAATTGCCGCTGGTGATAAAAAGTTGGAAATAGATAGTCTTCGCAAGTACCCCCTCGGAGAAGATGCAGCCCATATCATAGGCTATATTGGACAAATTTCATCAGACGAATTGCAGCTGCCTACCTTCCTTACCTATCAGTCAGGGGACCTCACTGGGAAAATGGGAATAGAAGAAGAGTACGAACCACTTTTAAAGGGTACCGATGGGAAAACACTTGTAGAAGTAGATGCAACGGGAAAAACTATCCGTATGCTTGGACAGACAGACCCTATACCCGGACAAAATATTACCCTCACATTGGATAGCAATATGCAAAAATCTGTTGCTGTCGCAATGAGTAATGTAAAAAAAGGTGCGGCAATTGTGAGTACCCCGACCGGGGAAATTCTCGCAATGGTAAGTAAGCCCTCTTTTGACCCCAATCTTTTTACCATGGGAAAAGACTATGCAACGAGCACTTCAGCGACATACCAAAAAATTTCACAGGTGCTTTTGGATGGGAGTGGGCAACCGCTTCTGAATCGTGCAATTTCCGGTACCTACCCGCCAGGTTCTACGTTTAAGCTGATTACTGCAGCCGCAGGGCTGGAAAGTGGGAAAATTGACGAAAATTATATGGTGGATGATACCGGTATTTTGCAGGTGGGGAGCTTTTCTTTTACCAATTGGTATTACAGCCAATATGGGAAGACAGAAGGGAATATTAATGTTGTTACTGCAATAAAGCGGTCGAATGATATTTTTTTCTATACTGTAGGAAATTTGGTAGGGGTAGACCGACTGTCTCAAGAAGCAAAAAAATTTGGCTTGGGGAGTGTATTGGGTATTGATTTGCCTGGGGAGGCAGCAGGACTTGTCCCCACAAAGGAATGGAAAGAAAAGACCATTGGCGAGCAGTGGTATTTGGGGGACGACTACCATTATGGTATTGGCCAGGGGTATTTGCTTACCACTCCGCTACAGGTGAATACCTGGACACAAGCAGTAGCAAATGGGGGAACATGGTATCAGCCGCATTTGCGTAAATCCCAAATCCCAACTCCCAAATCCCAAAATTTATTAACACAGAAAAATTTTGATCTTATCCGTCAGGGTATGATAGAAGTATGTGCTCCAGGAGGCGTTGCCTATCCCTTATTTAATTTTAGCGTGAAACGCGAAGCGTTAAGGGTAAAGGGTTTACAAATAGATGGGAAGAGTTTTTTAGAAGTTCCTGGTCATCCTGATCAGGTTCAAGTGGTTGTTGCATGTAAAACAGGAACTGCCCAGCAGGGAGATGCAGCAGCAAGTCCTCATGCGTGGATAACCCTTTTTGCCCCTGCATACCATCCGCAAATTGTGGTGACGGTTTTGTCCGAAGGAAGTGGCGAGGGTTCTGACGTTGCCGCGCCAATAGCCAAGCAAATCCTCAGCGCATATTTTGGGAGATAATTTAGTAGGTTCCTGAAGTATTTTGGGTTGGCGTAAGGGTAATAGGCAGTGGCGTAGGGGAAATTGTTTGTTGATAATACCAGTTACCGTGTGATCTTTGCTGCATCATATTTTCAAAACGCATCTTGCCGATAAAACTTCCAACAAAAAGCAATGCCGCAAAAAATGCCAAAACGCCAAGAAAAAGAGGAAGGGTAATAAGAAACTTTAGCCAGGTAGGCCAACTGTGCATCCATGCCCACATCAGAATAATTCCAACTGGGTAGAGAAAAAGAAGCAGCAGCACAACGATAATCGTACTGGTTTCATAGGATAATTCGTACGATGTGGAATGGGGTACGCGAGTTCTTTTTCTTTGTGCTGTTTTTGCTGAATGTGCTCGCATACCCCTATCTTTGCACGGAAAAACTTTGTTGTCAATGCTATGATACTCATAATGGAAGATGCATATTACTTGGGATTTTCTCTTTTTCCCGGGATTGGTCCAATACTTTTCGCACGATTACTCAAGAAATTTGGCGATGCAAAGAGCGCATGGCATGGAAGCGAACATGCAGTAGAAGAAGTGCTAAAGCAAAAATTAACCAAAGATTTTCTTGCATTCAGAGAGTCCATAGATCTTGTAAAAGAACGGAAAAAACTTGTTCAAAACAATATTACGCTCCTTACGCTTGCAAACAAAAAATATCCAACAGTCCTTCGGCAAACTCCACACCCGCCTTTCCTTCTCTATGTCAAAGGGAATAGCGATATTCTTTCATATCCAAAGACAATTGGCATGGTAGGGACAAGAAAAATCACCGACTATGGAAGAAGAGTTACGGAAATGTGTACCGAAAGCTTAGTGGCAGAGCAATTTATTATTGTGTCGGGGTTAGCATTCGGCGTTGATGCATCTGCTCACCTAGCGACAGTAAAAAATAATGGGAAGACAATTGCAGTACTAGGCTGTGGGGTAGATTGTTGTACTCCGCAAACCAACCAATATGTCTATGACGCGATTATAAAAAGCGGCGGAGCTATTGTCTCCACATTTCCGCCGGGACAGAGTGCAACACCTGGCTCTTTTCCGGCACGTAATGCCATTATTGCAGGATTATCGCTTGCCGTTGTGGTAACTGAGGGTGCAGCAGATAGCGGTGCACTTATTACGGCAAATTATGCAAAAAAATTTCATCGTCCTGTCTTTGCCGTGCCGGGACCAATTACCAGTAGTCTTTCAGCGGGAGCAAATAATTTATTAAAGGATGGGGCAATTGCTGTCACAAAAGCGCATGATATACTTGACACGCTTGGTATAATGGGACATCAGAAAACTCTGAACACGCAGAGAAATCAGCATATCAGCAAGTCTGACAATCCGGAAGAACAGAGTATTCTGAGTATTCTGGAATCTGGACCATTGCATTTCGATGAAATAGTCCGCAGAATGAAAAAAGACTCCAAAACAATCGGGAGTCTTTTGTCTCTTTTAGAACTAAAAGGGATGATAAAAAGTTCTGCCGATGGCAAATACTTTTTATAAATCTTATATTGCAAATGTCAGATCTCAAATCTACATCTCAGATATGAAAACTTTGAGATTCTTAGTTGTAGTTTTGAGGTTTGCGATTTGAGTCCTGAGAGAAATACATATGAAATTAGTAATTGTAGAATCACCGACGAAAGCCCGTACCATAGGAAAATTTTTAGGAGATGGATACACGATTCGTGCTTCCATGGGCCATGTGATGGATTTGCCCAAGTCGACGCTTGGCGTGGATGTGGAAAACAATTTTGCTCCCCAATTTGAAATTTCTGCTGACAAGAAAAAAACAATTGCAGAGCTAAAAAAACTTGCAAAAGAAGCGAGTAGTATTCTACTTGCAACAGATCCGGATAGAGAAGGAGAAGCAATCGCAGCGAATATCGCCGAGCTTATAGCAGATGGCAAATTGCCTATAGCAAAAACCAAAAAAAGGGACCATATGCTATCAGCAATAAGCCATAAGCCAATTCAGCGAATTGTCTTCCATGAGATTACCAAAGAAGCAATTGAGGAGGCATTGAAAAATCCAGGAAGCGTCAATGAAGATTTAGTTGCAGCACAAATTGGACGCCGCGTATTGGATAGATTGGTAGGATACAAGCTTTCGCCGCTGTTATGGCAAAAAGTGAGGCGAGGCCTTTCTGCAGGACGTGTGCAGTCTGTTGCGCTTCGTCTGATTGTGGAAAGGGAAAGAGAGATTGGGAAATTTGGAAAGGAAAATTACTGGACCATTTCAGTTGCCTTATCAAGGGTGGGAAGCAGCCATCCATCCTTGCTGAAACATGACGCTCAGGGAAGTAAGGGAAAAGATACAAGTCTCGTTTCGTCTTCGCTAAATGAAAGTCGACTACCAAAAGAAGAAAGAATGGACAAGGAAGGAGAAAAGTCGACTTTCAATTCAGTTTCAGAAGGACAGCCGGCTGCTTCCTCGAATTCCCCAACAGTGTCTTTTGACCTTATTGAAATAGGTGGGAAGAAAATAGAGTTGCAGGAGAAATTAACCCTCTATGATGGTACTTATACCGTAACCAAGACGGTCATTGATTCAGAAGAAAAAGCAAAAGATATAGAAAAAGATCTACAGTCAAAGACATATACTGTTGAAGAAGTAATACAAAAAGAGACAAAAAGAAGTCCACAGCCGCCATTTACCACATCAACGCTGCAGCAGCAAGCGGCAATTCGATATGGATATTCGGGAAAGCGTACCATGAGCCTTGCCCAAAAATTATATGAAGAAGGATATATTACGTATCATAGGACAGACTCTCTTACCGTTGCGACCTCTGCTATTTTTGCAATGAGGAAATATATAGAGGAGGTTTTTGGGGCAACCTATATTCCGGAGAAACCTCGTTTTTATGTTAGACAGCAAAAAAATGCACAGGAAGCACATGAAGCAATCCGTCCGACAAAAGCACAGGTAACTGCTGAGAAAGTTGCAGCGGATTTGGGAAATGATTACGCAAAATTGTATGAGCTCATTTGGAGAAGGGCTCTCGCCAGTCAAATGAGTGATGCAAGAATAGAGAGTACAACAGTATATGTTGCTGCAGATGACTCAGATAAAACTCAGATAAAACTCAGTAAACCGGAAATTCAGAGTATCAGAAGTTCTGATACATCAGACAATCTGGCACGCCGAGTCCTATCCGAATCCCATCCGAAATATCGTTTTAAGACCAATGGTTCTGTCCTTTTATTTGAAGGATTTCTCAAAATTAACCCCTTCGGACTAGAGGATAAAAAATTACCCATTTTCAAGGCGTTAGAGAGGTTAGCAATGCGTAAGGTACTCGCAGAAAGTCATGAAACTATGCCCCCTGCGCGTTACAATGATGCTTCCCTTATAAAATCATTGGAAGAAGCAGGAATTGGTAGGCCGTCTACGTATGCAACCATTATTTCCACCATAGAGGCGCGTCAATATATCGAGAGAGAAGAGAAAAAATTTCTTCCGACATCGGTTGGAATCGCAGTGAATGATTTTTTGGTGAAGAATTTTTCCGACATTGACGACATCCCTTTTACTGCAGACATGGAGCAGAAATTAGACAATGTTGCTGCGGGAGAGGAAAATTGGCAGGAAGTGCTGCGAGAGTTTTATGGACCTTTTGAGAAAAAATTGGAAGTCGTAAAAAAAGCAGACCGAGTAGAAATTCCCACAGAAGAAACAGGAGAATTGTGTCCTAAAGATAATGCGCCGTTGGTAATTCGTGTCGGGCGATTTGGAAAATTTATTTCCTGCAAGAATTTTCCTGCCTGTGACTTTAAAAAGCCTTTTGTTGAGGAGACACAATTTAGTTGCCCCAAAGATGGGGGAAAAGTAATTGCCCGCAAAACCCGCAAAGGACGGACATTTTATGGCTGCAGCAATTACCCAAAATGTGACTACGCGGCATGGAAGCTACAAGATGTAAAAAGAGATTTAGAGCAAGGGATACAAGTAAAACCGGTAAAAAAAAGCACCTCAGCGAAAAAGAAAAAGGCAAAGCAGTGATTTTGCAGTATGTCCCACCGCAGCGGAATCCCGCAGGGGCGGAAGAAATTATAACAAAATATGGTATTCCAAAAGCCAAAAGAGAATTACAGCTAAGAAGGCTACCCTTAAACTTCAAAAACGAATTAATCCAGAACCAATAGGTTCGGATGTCCAACTGTAACCTGGGGGGTTAAATAGCTTTACACAAAGGGGAAAATGATGTATTCTAAAAAGAAGTATGCCAGGGAGAAAAGTTCCATTTATTACAGACGAAATATATCACGTTTTTAATAGAGGAAATAACAAGCAACCTACCTTTTTCAACACGTCTGATTATCGTCGCGCACTCTTTACAACAGAATTTTACGTAACAAAGAATCCACCTGTCAGTCTCTCGCGGTATCTCAACACAAATGAGGAAATTCAAGAATTGTTGATGCAACAAATGAAATTGCAAGAAAAACAGGTAGAAATTCTTTCTTTCGTTTTGATGCCAAACCATTTTCACTTTTTGCTTAAGCAGCTGAGTGACGGTGGCATATCAAATTTTATTGGAAAATTTCAAAATAGTTACACAAAATATATCAATACGAAATATCACAGAGATGGTGCTTTATTTCTCGACCAATTTAAAGGCGTCAGAATAGAAGATGAGGAGCAACTCCTTCATGTCTCTCGGTACATTCACTTGAATCCCTTTACTGGTTTTGTTGTAAAGTCTTTACAAGAAGTAGAGCTATTTCCATGGTCATCGTATAAGGTATATTTAACTGAGGAAGAAAGTGTGGTAAATACCAAGATAATTCTTGAACATTTTCCATCGGTTTCTGCATATAAGACTTTTGTCTCAGACCAAGCATCATATCAAAGAGAATTGGACGTAATAAAGCATTTACTGATTGAACAATAGACCGAATTTATAAAATCCCTAGGTTCAAAGCTATTTAACCCCCCAGGTTACTGTCTACAGTTCTTTGGGAAACGGGAGAATCGAAGTAAGATCTAACGAGGTAATGCACTAATTCACCTAGTACTCCGTCACAAATACCAGTGCCATCCGTTATATAATAGTGGAACCTATGCGAGGCCTCATAAAAAGGTTCCAAACATTGTCCCTGATACCGGAATGGGTATTGGTAAAAAGAGCCCAACTGGGAGAAAAGGAGGCGTTTGGAAAACTCTATGAAATATATTTGGATCGTTTGTATCGATATATATATTTCCGCACAGGAAATAATCGGGAGCTTTCAGAGGATCTTGTCCAGTCCGTGTTTGTAAAAGCATGGGAAAAGTTGGACACATTCGGAAAGAGCCTTCCTGCCGGCAGGCAGGGCAGTTTTCAAGCATGGCTGTATACGATTGCAAGAAATACGCTTATCGACCATATCCGTGGAGCACGTCAACAGGTTGCATTAGATGAAAATTTGGCTGATGAAAAAGAATCGGTAGAAGAAAAAGTAACAGATGCAGTTGCCATAGAGCAAGTTATGCAGAAGTTACAAGTGCTTAGCGATGAGCAAAGAGAAATAATTCTTTTGAGATTTGTTGAAGACCTCTCCTATAAAGAGATTGCAGCGATTACAGAAAAAAAAGAAGATGCAATACGGGCACTACAATATAGGGCCTTAAAGCAATTGCGAAAAAATGTATGAATGAAGAAAAACAATTTACCCTCTTGCAAAAAGTGAAAGCAAGTGAATCGTTACATAGGATGATTGCTGCAAAAACTGCAGACCTTCCAAGCAGGCGAAATGGATTTTATTTTCCTTTGTTTATCGTCAGGTGGGCTCCGCTTGCGACGCTTGGTATCCTGCTTTTTGTTGGCATTGGTGGGGGAATTGTTGCCCGCGCAGGCATAGTACGTCCATCGGGATATGTCCTACCCGTTGGCCAGCACAATATTCTTCGTCCCCTCACGCCAATACAAAAGGGAACTATTACCCAAGGAAATGTCCCAACCCCAACACCGACTCTATCTGTCCAGATAACCCCTCCCATAACCGCTGCACCAACACCTCTTCCGGTACATGAGCAAAATTGGCATGCCTCTCTACAAAAATATCTAGAACATTTTTTTCGAGTACAAAGAAATAAGAAAGGGGGTGAGTAATATGAATACAGGATTTTCTCTTTTTGTTGCATTGTTACTTTCGCTTTTCCATCATGGAAATCTGTCAACAAGTGCACTAACAGTTGCGGCAGATGTAACACCGTCGGTTACACCAACTGACACTATTGTACCAACCGTCACACCAACGGATACCCCCACACCTTCCGTTACTATAACGCCGTCGGTGACACCAACCGGGGATGGAGATAAAGATGACATGTTGGGTCTCCATGCAGATGTCCACGCGCTATTTGGTCTTATGAATGCGGCTTTTCATCATGAGCAAAACGAACAGCGGTTTGAGGACAAACATGGCAGTAGTCCAGACAGCAAATAACAATTGTTTTTACAGGGGCCATTCGTAAAGAGTGGCTCCT
>JANWIQ010000060.1 GCA_025449795.1 Minisyncoccota bacterium | reverse complement strand
GATTGCAAGGTTTGCAAGAGGGTCCTGGTCCAGTACACCTTGGTGGTGGACCACCAGGTCCTGGATTGCAAGGTGCTGCAATTATATCTCCATTTGGTTGAGCTTGCACTGCGAATTCCTTAGCATCAGCCATACGTGCTTGGCCTCGTCTAACAGGGCTTTCGAACTGCAAGACTTCTGGAGCTCTAATTTCTAGTATTGGTGCTTCTACTGGCATAAAATCACCCCCCTAAATTATTAATACTTGTCCGTTAGCAATAATAGCTAGCTAACGTAGGCTTTTAGATTAAATAAATGTTTTGTTGTTTATTTTATCTAAAGCTACAAATGTGGAGAAAAGCAGAAAAAGAGTAGATAAAAGTGTGAAATATAAATTAATTTTATATCCCGATATCATGCTAAGTAAAAAATACTCTTTCCAAAATAATTTGTCAATACGAAATTGACGCCGTATGTTTAATTTGATTCTTCTTTAGGGGTATTAGCTAAAATAAGCATCTATAGCAAATAAAGTGTATCTGATTTAATAATTTTATCTTAAATTACCATATTTAATTTTAAAAACTTAATCATTTCCATCGTTAACTTCTCATTATCAATTCTTCTCATTATTTCACGACTGTTACATTGAGATAAAATATTAAGACTTCCTTCCCAAAGTACATTTCTATCCAAGATAGCTAATTTTCTGTGATGATTTCCTTGGCACAGCAGCACTTGCATTCCTACCTCCTCACACCATTGAATCGCTTCTTCCGATTGTATTTCATACCTATTATCGTGCTCAATTGGATCACGGGTAATAATATAGATTTTGACTCGTTTTTTCAGAAGCTTTTTAAATACTCGATCAAACGTTTTCATTCGTGCAGTAGTAATAAATGGACTTTCTATGATTACTTCACGTTCACAACGATTGAGGTCGCGCAGAAACGTTTGATAAAAGGTCTTTTCATCAAAAAGGGAAGAATTAAACATTCTCGTCCTCCTCACTGCTTTGAATTATTGCCACTTTTCCGTTATAATAGGTGAAACCTAATTTAGTGAGTTTTAGGTAGGATTGGGTCAAGGAGGCAAAGATTTGGTTCCACCTGTCCCCGCTATGGCTCACCAGATTATTTTTAATCGAACTGCAATTTTTAGCCTCAAGGTTTTGGGAAATTTCCTAGTTTTATGCCTATGGACAATAGACCGATTAGGATTCGAACCAATGATTGGATAGTTATATCAATCTTCTTCGTTTTTGAAATCCAATTCTTCAATATCCTTCTCCCAATCTTTTCCATAAAAGTGCTGCATCAACCCACAACATAACGCATATATAAACACTTGTATTTTTCTCAAATCTTCTTCCGATAATTCAGGATAATATTTCTTTATTATTTCTAATGGAAGCATTTCAAAGTTCTCACCTCCTATTCTTTTCTAGCCAATATCTTTAAAATATTTAAATCAGTTATTGAAATCTCCTGAAATATGCTAAACTGAATCAAGTGTGGAAAATAATCAAGAGCAATTATCACAGCAAGTAAGTTCCGCAAATCAAACATCACAGAATGTTGATATGCCTTCGGCAGAAATGCCAAAGCCAAAATGGAAACGACTTGCTATTATTATTGTAATAATCATAGTCCTTATTATTGGATCTCTTGGAGGTTATAAATATTTAAATCAACAAAATACTGCTAAAACAGTGCCTTCTCAAATAACCAATACTCCTACACAACCGCAATTACAAAATGCTAATTGGAAGACTTATACCAATAATTACTACAACTTTAAACTAGATATCCCAAATAATTGGAAAGTTGAAGAACAGATAATACAAGATAAAAGTTATGTTAACGGAGAGAATCATACATATAAGTTATCTTCTCCAAATGGGGATTTAATAATTGACAATACAAGCATATTTAATAAAAACAATCACATTAAACAGCAACTACCTAATACAAAAGTCCAATTAGGAGAATATACAGTGGACAGATATCCCTATATCAACGACGATAACCAAAGAATAGATTGTGTTCAATTACTGAATATAAAGAGGCAACAAAGTGTAACCTTTGCTTTTAATTTTAATGGGGATATAGAAAAAAATAACGAGCTGTTGCTTAAAATACTAAAAACCTTCGCTTACACAAAACAAGAACCAAGCTTAGATGACTATATTTCGTATGGTATTCCGCAGGGTTGGACGAAGGAAAATACGGATACTTCTTTATCATTATCTTTTGTTTCTAGTGACTTTCATGAAGAAGGATTACCTACAATTGTTAGTGGCGCAAGAATTGCTGTAGGTAGAGTAAAAAGAGATCCATTAAAAACCTTTATACAACAAATTACACCGAACGATATTTACGGAATGACCAAAGTGGAAACTAAAAATGTTACTTTTGGCAATATACAATGGACAAATGTTTATAGTTGTGGAGGAGAATTCGGCTCCTGTCATGATAGTTATTCGATAGAAAATAGCGGGTATATTTGGTCTGTATCAATGATGTGCAATAAAGATTGCAATACAAAAGCTGGAGCGAATAATACAGTTTATGCTAAAGATCGAGATGCTTTTATAGACTCAATTAGATTTAAATAATAACTCCTTGAAACAAGGATCTAAATTTCTGATATGCATACTTATACATTTCTTAGACCAAACTGGTAAGCAAATTCTGAGTTTAGACCTTCAGATAGGAATAACTTGATAAACTCCTCCAGTCTGTGTAAGATATCATCAGGCTCACTGAGAAATCTTCAGGCCTTTTGGTGTGAAGATTTCTTATTTGCTTTCTGAGGGATTCGAATGCCGGACTGAGTGAAGTTTGAAAAACAGAGCGAAGGAGGCGGGGTCGAGCGGCTGCCCGCAGGTAGAACGCGTGACCGAATCCCGGCGGACTCACATCTTGCATCCACTTGACTTTTATCTCATAATCTTACACTATATTTACAGAATTGGTATTAGAATAAAGATACGAAAAATCAACGTAGGAGGGAGGTGAAAGAAGATGGATACACAAAGGGTAAGTATTACAAATGTCGGAGCTACGGTTGTTGCCTCTTTGAATAATGCGCTCGTTGGTATTGTAAATTTCGTACCAAAGTTTATTGCAGGGCTTATCATCTTTCTCATGGGTCTTATTATTGCTGCAATTGTAAAAAGAATCGTTGAAGAAGTTTTTCGGGTGTTACGGCTAGAAAATCTTCTTCGCCGGTATGGTGTCCCACAGTCACGACAAGAACTTTCTTGGACAAATATTCTTGCGGAGATAGTGCGCTGGTTTGTGGTGGTGCTTTTCCTTATTCCTACAGCAGATGTGTGGGGATTGCCACAGATAGTAACGGTACTCAATGCATTTTTACTCTATCTTCCCAATGTTTTTGTTGCGGCAATAATTTTACTCGTAGGTATTGTTGCGGGACGACTTGCACATGACGTGGTACTGGCGTCGTTAAAAGGAGTAACACGGGAGACAACTCGTACCATGGCGTCTGTTGTGCGCTGGGCAATAATTGTTTTTGTCCTTTTGGCAGTCCTTTCCCAACTGGGCGTTGCTGTTGATCTGGTAAGAATTCTCTTTACCGGATTTGTTGCTATGGTTGCCATAGCAGGAGGCATCGCATTTGGACTTGGTGGGCAAGGCGTTGCGCGTGGGATGCTGGAAGACTTAAAGAAAAAGCTAAAATGATCCCGATTAAACCGGGATCATCCCGAACTCGTTTCGGGATCCAAGGATATGCTGAACTTGTTTCAGAATACTTTTGTGTGGTAAAATATACTAGATTTGCCGCGGTCGTCTAGTGGCCTAGGACATCTGGTTTTCAGCCAGAGAATCAGGGGTTCGACTCCCCTTCGCGGTACTGATTCTATGCCACCCGAACATAATAGCGCTTCTACAGAAAGACCTAGAAGATTATCGAGCCCTCTCGTGTTATCTCCCGAAGAATTTGACAATAGAATTACTGACGATCCGGAATTTGCGGAAAGTGTTGCAGGATTTACCACAACGGGAGCAAGTATTCTGAAAGGTATTTTTGACTAGGACAAAGCCTACCAGCTTTTCGAATAAGAATGGGTCTACCACCAACTACCTAACGCTCTTTATTTACCCAAATGTAAAAGTAAATGCTTGGGTTCCTGGAGTGTCAAATTCCAGTTTCAACAGATGATTTCCTGTTTTGCCGCGCAAATCAACTATATTATAGAGCCTATCTGTATCCACGGTGACTATTCCATTTTTTACGTCTTTGCCAGCTACGCCAGTACTTATTGGCTTTCCATCCAGAAAAACCTTTACTGTTGCGTTTTCTCCTTGCGGCGGATCCACGATAATATAAACGTTGCTCGCGGTAAAATTATAGGTAAGGGTTGCCATATTTCCTGCAGTCGCAAATTCGTCGGCAATTGTCCATGCTCCTCCATAACTAAATGAATTTTGAGGGACTGTATCAGAGAGAGTAAATGTTTGTGTACCATTGGGCAAACTGCCTGTTGGATAATAATATTGCATGCGCAGAGATCCCAGGTATGTCTCTGGAGAAATTTGCGCTGTTGGCGTCTGGTCTTTCATGGGGATAAGCGAACTTCCAACTTTTTTCCCTGCATCTTTTAAGAGAAGTTGGATAGCCATTTCCATTTTATCGTAATTGCCTTCACCAAATTCTACGCGCCGGATATTTCCTGCTGTGTCAATAAGATACTCTGCAGGCCAATATTGGTTGTTATAGGCATTCCACGTCGCGTACTTATTATCCTGTGCTACCGGATAGTGGATGTTGTACATTTTAATCGCATTTTCGACATTTGTACTGTCATGTTCAAATTGAAATTCTGGCGTGTGCACTCCTATCACCACAAAACCATCTGTATGGTATTTGTCATACCAACTGGTGACAAAAGGAAGCGACCGAATGCAATTAATACAGGTATATGTCCAAAAATCTACTAATACAACTTTCCCCCGCAAGTCTTGCATAGAAATTCCTTTGTCGGTATTAAGCCACTTCGTTACCCCAACAAAATCTGGTGCTGGAGTAGGGTTACTTACATTCAGTAAGTCACTATTTTGTGCAAGTTGTCCCGTGGACCCTTTCAAAACATTTAATTGACTTGTAATAGCGCTATTACTTTCAAAACTATTCACTGTTGCATTAAGCCCTGGAAATGCTGACAAGAGTTGTGCTTGCAGATAGGTATCATAATTCGTATAAATAGCGAGTGCGGTGAGGAGCATGATTACGCCAAATATCTGCTGTATTCTTCCAGTGTACTGAGAAAAAAGTTTCGTCTTTGTAACGAATTGCTGTCCCCCATAGGCAAAAAGAAATAATGGCACGCCTACCCCTAGTACATATGCTGCTGTTACCAAGATAACATCTATATTC
Organism: Minisyncoccota bacterium; assembly: GCA_025449795.1. Lineage (GTDB taxonomy): Bacteria > Patescibacteriota > Microgenomatia > Levybacterales > UBA12049 > JANWIQ01. The sequence continues at coordinate 8,682 of JANWIQ010000060.1, read as the reverse complement.
ACTTTTCCTGTTGCAGCAAGTGCAGCTATAGCTGCAAGTATAGGACCTGCACAAGGGCTCCATACAATACCTAAGGAAAATCCTGTTACAAATCCTCCACCAAATCCATTTGTCTGCTTTCTTTGTCCAAATAGCCCGCTCATCCTACTTAAGAGAAGCTCTATAACTTTTGAGAGTTGTGAAATAAGCATTGATAGCCCCAGAAATCCAATTACCACAACAGCAACAATGCGAAGCGTATTTGGATCAAAATGAAATGCTCGTACAAGACTTGAGATTACCAGCGTAAACAGTGCGAAGCTTACCATGATACCGAACGTTATTCCCAAAGGCTTCTGGTGACCCTTAGAAAGAGAAGTAGACGACAAAATAATTGGCAACAACGGCCAAATACAAGGCGTGAGAATAGTTACTAAACCAGCCAAAAATGCAAAAACAAGAAGAAGGACCATATATGCATAATACCATATCTAACAACCTCATATAGGTATTGGGCTCACGTAGTATAATGGTAAAGCATGAAAAAACTTTTTCTTTTGTGGTGTTGTAGTATTATTCTCTTGTTTTTGCTTTCAACGTCTGCATTTGCCGTGTATGACCCTTTGTCTGTCCCTAATAATAAAGTTGGCATTCACATTTTATTTCCCTCTGAGTTACAGGATGCGGCCAAACTTATTAATAGCCAAGGCGGGGACTGGGGATATGTCACAATTCCTATCCAGGCAGGAGATAAAGATATTAAAAAATGGCAGAGTTTTTTTGACGCATGCAAACAACTGCATGTCATTCCACTTGTCCGTCTTGCTACCGAAGGGGATTATTTTAATACAAGTGTCTGGAGAAAACCAACCCTTACTGATGTATTGGATTTTGCGAATTTTCTCAATTCGCTTTCTTGGCCCACCAAAAACCGATATATTATCGTCTATAACGAAGTGAATCGTGGCGATGAATGGGGAGGGCAAGCAGACCCGAGCGACTATGCAAATCTTTTAACCTATGCAGTCACCGTATTTAAAAGTAAATCCCCTGATTTTTTTATTATTTCTGCGGGTTTGGACAACGCGGCAATAAATAGCAGCACTACATACAATGAATATACCTTTTTAGAGGACATGAACCAAACAGTCCCTGGTATTTTCAATCAAATAGACGGTATTGCAAGTCATTCCTACCCAAATCCTGGATTTTCTCAGCCACCATCAGTCCAGACAGCAGAAAGTATTTCCAGCTTTCTCTATGAAAGAAATTTTATCGCCAATATGAGTAGCAAAAGCGTACCTACTTTTATTACCGAAACAGGCTGGTCATCAAACGCGATAAATCCGGCCACCATCGCATCGTACTACCAAGAAGCGTTCTCTTCTGTCTGGACAGATCCGCAGATTGTGGCAATCACCCCATTTTTACTCAAGGCGGGGGGAAATGGTCCATTTAGCCAATTCTCTTTTGTAGACCAAAATGGCAATCCAGATGGAATGTATGCTTCCCTTTCCACGCTTGCGAAGACAAAAGGACAGCCTGAGACACCACCATCTGTATTGGCTGCAGCAACAACGCTTCTCCATTTACCCACAAAAGATTTCTCCAAAAATTCGCATGAGAACCTTGCCTTTTTTGTCTCGCAAGGTGAAAAAAGTATCCTCAAGTGGTTTCTCCATTGGTAGGCGCTATGATAGAATACCTGTATGAGTAAATCGTACTTCACAGAAAATTTTTACAACCTTACCGATGGACAAGTACAATTTCCCCAAATTATTGAAAAAATAAAGCAATTTCTTAAGGAAGACCCCAATTCGACCTATGACCTTGTTATTGGAAGCGATTCCCATGAAAGACAAGAACCGAGTGGGAAAAAGTATATTCATGTGGTTACTGCAATTGTCGTACACAGAAAAGGATTTGGCGGAAAGTATTTTTGGTACAAAAGTGACAAAAAACTTGTGTATTCACTTCGGGAAAAGATTTATGCAGAAACCATTCAGTCTTTGGATGTCGCACGAGATTTTGTCCCGATCCTCGGACTTGCGCTCGATGGAACAGCGACAAACTATTCTCTGGAAATTCATGTAGATGTTGGCGAAGCAGGCGAAACACGGGAAATGATACGAGAAATTGTGGGCATGGTTACGGGTTTTGGATATGTTGCCAAAACCAAGCCAGAATCCTACGCTGCCTCGTATGTCGCAGACAAACATACCTAAAGAAATATTCAATTTCAAATATCAAATGTCAAATTTCCAATTATGACCACTATTATTTACGGAGATGATACAGCGAAAAGCAGAGAGTACTATCTGGAAGAAAGAAATAAATATTCTGAAAAAATAATTCTGGATGGGAATACGCTGAACCTGACTGATTTTTTGCAGGCAACAAGCAATGCAGGTCTTTTCGGAGACCAAAAAGCAGTATTCATAGAAGATTTACTCTCCAAAAGAAAGTCTTCCAAAGAAGTAGACGCGCTCATATCCCACATTTCCCTCACCTCAGCTTCACTTTTTCTCTATGAATCCAAAGAACTTACTCCCACACAACTCAAACAGCTAAAAAATGCAGAAATAAAACACTTTAAAATTCCTGCAACTGTTTTTGCTTTTCTCGATGCTCTTTCGCCGCAAAATACCAAAAATATGTTGTCTCTTTTCCACGAGCTTCTGCAGCATGAAGATGCAAATTTTGCACTATTTATGCTGCAAAGACAAATAAGAATACTGTTGGCACTAAATTCTGTCATCCCGGGCTTGACCCGGGATCCAGTACTAGATTCCCGCCTTCGCGGGAATGACAAAGCCATATCCGAGGTAAAACGCCTTGCACCTTGGCAAAAAGGAAAAATAGAAAAGCAAGCCAAATTATTTAGCTCGTCCCAGCTCCTCACATTGCATGAATCACTTTACCAACTAGAACGAAAGCAAAAAACAGGTACCCTTACCCTTGCACTGGACAAAGCAATTGATTTTTTGCTTGTGTCCCTGTAAGATAACTACATACTTTTGCTATGAATATTGACCCTTCTATCTTTAAAGCATATGACATTCGCGCCATTTATCCGACACAAATAAATGAGGAAAAAATAGTACCTATTATTCGTGCAATTTTTTCCTTTTTTACCACAAATAACCCGCAAGATAGACAGCTTACTATTGCGCTCGGTCGCGATATGCGCACTTCATCTCCGTCCCTTTTTGCAGTCACGAAGAAGACGCTGCTTGACTGCGGCGCAAAAGTTATTGATGTGGGGCTTCTTTCCACACCTACGTTCTATTATGCAGTGCACACCTATGGGTACGATGCCGGAATCCAAATTACTGCTTCCCATAACCCCAAAGAGTATAACGGCGTAAAATTTGTCAAAAATGGGGAAGATGGACTAATTAAGATAGGCAAAAGTACCGGCATGGAAGACATTAAAAAACTGGTTGAGGAGAATGTTCTGCCGGAGAAGAAATTTGAAGGCACTCTTGAGGAAAATACCACAGTACAAGCAGATGAAGTTACCGATGCCCTCGGCCTAATTGACCATATGGAGCTATCTCCTTTTACCGTAGTCGCAGATCCTGCCAATGCAATGGGTGCCACTTATATCGCCGAGCTTTTTAAGAAAATCCCTGGACAACTTATTAAAATGAATTTTGATTTGGATGGGACATTTCCTGTGCACCAACCAGACCCACTGGACTTTAACAACTTAAAAGACCTACAAAAACGAGTGGTGGAAGAAAGAGCTGATTTTGGCCTCGCGCCTGATGGTGATGGAGATAGATTATTTTTTATCGATGACACAGGCCGCGTAGTACCTGCAACCATCATTACTGGCATTATTGCCAAATTACTCTTATCAGAAAACCCTGGAGGGAAAATTCTTTTTGATATTCGCTATATTTTTACTCCTTCAAAAATTGTCGCAGAGAACAATGGCACTTTTGAGATTACAAAAGTAGGACACGCATACATTACCGAAGCGCTCAATCGTACCGGCGCTATTTTTGGCGGAGAAAGCAGCGCACATTACTTTTATAAAAGTAATGGCAATGCAGAGTCCCAGCTTACCACCATTGTGTATGTGCTCAAAATGCTTACTGATACTGGGAAAAAACTTTCTGAGTTGGTAGAAGCATTTCGCAGAAGCTATGAATCCGGTGAAATGAATTTTAACGTCAGCAATGCACAGGAAATTCTTGCATCTTTAAAGGAAAAATACAAGGATGGAGAATTGAGTGAATTGGATGGGATTGCCATAACGTATCCTACCTGGCGGTTTAATGTCCGTACGTCAAATACCGAACCATTGCTTCGGCTTAACCTTGAATCATATACCAAGGAAGACACACAAGCCAAGTTAGAAGACGTAACAAGTGTAATAAAACAAATAGCAAAAGAGTAATATAGCTGTCATCCTGAATTTATTTCAGGATCTAGATTCCGAAACAAGTTCGGAATGACATAAAATATGAATTTTAGTCAATTTAAAAAAAATCCATTTACTACCCAGTCCTATGTCAAGCGTGTCGAAAAACCATGGGGCTATGAATTGCACTGGGTCCCAGAAGACAAGCCATACATGGGAAAACTTCTCCACATTGCTGCGGGGAAAAGGTTAAGTATGCAAGTCCATGACGAAAAACAGGAAAGTTGGTTTATTGTATCGGGACAGGGAAAAGTTGTGTGGGAAAATGATAATGGAGAACGTATTGAAACGCCTTTAGAACCAGGAAAAGGCTACTCTACAGAAGTGGGACAACGCCATAGGCTTGTGGGTATTACAGACTGTGATATTATTGAAGTCTCAACACCGGAGAAAGGCACAACCTACAGGTTGGAAGATGATTTTGCTCGCCCAGATGAAACACCAGAAGAAAGAAAAAAAGAAAGAGGTGAACTATGAATATACCCTCACTAGACGAAATTGTTTTACAAACACTGGATTTTTTTACTAAAAACCCACCTCCTACTTTTAATCCTCACACATTTGAACTTCCTTTTGTCGTGGGTTCGGGTAACGCATACAACACGGGCCTTATTCTTTTTTCAGGGAAAGCAGCAATATTTGCAGATGAAAGCAATTTTAAAACCATGCTTCCGACGTTTGCCAAAGCAATCCGCAACAGGCTTATTACCCAGGCAGTAATTATTTCTGCCTCGGGTGGAAAAGATTCAGTGTGGGAAATAGAACTTGCACAAAAACACGGCCTTACCACTTCCCTGCTGACAACAAAAGGGGATTCTGACGCAGCAAAAATAGCAGACAAAACATATGTGTTTCAATCAATTGCAGAACCCTACACCTACAACACCTCTACATATATGGGAATGATCTTAGGCGCTACAGGAGAAAATCCCACACGAATTAGCTCCACCATTCATGCTCTCCAATTTCCCGCAAATTTTGATGCCTATCAAAGTTACTCATTTGTTTTACCGGATATATTTGCTCCAATTTGCCCTATGCTGGATATCAAGCGCCATGAACTTTTTGGACCAAAGCTGTCTTTACGTGCATTCCCGCAAGGCCATGCAAGGCATGCTAAGTTTGTCATACGGGACAAAGCCGAACTTATCATATCTCTAAATGAAAAAAATGAATTTTTCGGCAATCCCGAAAGCCGCTGGGATATTTCTTTGCCAACCAACACTAATTTTGCAGAAGTCATGGCAACAACCTATTATATTGTCGGCAAAATTCAAAAGTCCAAACCCCACTACTTCCAGGAAAATATAGAAAATTACACATCCGATTATGGTCCAAAAGCGTATGGATCTACCACAAACCCTTTTGATGTTATTGTACCCGGATCTATGACCTAAATCACTTGCGTCTCTGATCTCCTTCTGATACCTTTAATTAGTACACATCTCACGATATGTTGCCTAAAAAATTTATTACAACAAATCCTCATGGTTTTACTATTACCGCCGCAGCTTATCGTGAATTTATGGAAAAAAACGATTTTTCGAATAAAATCACTCATCTTTTAGGAACTATTAACGATAATGATAAAAAAACAATTACGCGGGCATCCAAACATATTACTGCCTTTATAAAAAAAGGCCTCATGTCAAAGGAATTCGTTGGAGAAGTATTTCAGGCATACACATTGCTCAGCGGTATTCTACAAGATGCCAAAGTTACTCTTCGCACACCCACCATATCGACGAAACCATTTCAAGGCGAAGCAACCCTACTTTTAGAAATTAAGACTATGTGGGCATCCTTATTTAGCACAGAATCTCTTTTGGCACGCAAAAATTCCCTTGAAGAAGGCGTGGCTATCGAAGTACAAAAAGTAACAAAAAACAATAAAGAAAAATTATCCGCCATATATACCGAGCCTTCCGCTCCTATCTCTGCTTCACCCACTTCAACCAAACTGACAGCCACAAAAATATTCGCATATCTTGACCACTGCGAATTAGCAGATGACATTGCAAAGCGCCAAGTTGATGGGATTTACTTTGCTCCACAGCATTTGGAAAATCTTACCCAGCAAATTGAAAAAATTGCCGCTCCCCTCTCACCCCGTCCACTTTTATATCGCGCATCCGTCGAAGAACTTAAGGCAATAGAACTACGTGCAATAGCTTTGTCCCGAAAAACTTTAAAAAACCTATGGCTCCTACTTCCTTCTGTACGGACAATGCCAGAACTGTTAGAAATAAAAAAGCATATTGCAGCAGAAGGTCTCTACCGCAGTCCAAGTTTTAAAATATGGATGGATATAGCATTTCCTTCACAGGTAGTTATGCTGGACACATTTATTGAAGCGGGCATCGACGGTATCGCCATTGACCTACAAAAACTTGCCATGCATATGCTTGGGACAGATGCAATAACTCCACAAACAATCCTGGACCCATCGATTCTCTGGGCAGTAGAAAAAGTTATCAAAACAGCACACAAACACCACATTCCTTCCTTATCCTTATACCAATCAGCTCTTACCCAACGGGAAATACTTGCGAGATTAATAACGTGGGGAGTTACAAATATATCGACAGACCAGGAAGCTATTGACAGTACCCGCCGACAAATTGTAGAAATAGAAAGGAAGTTAGTTAATGGCTAAAATAAAACAAATTACTTCCCGACAAATCCTTAATACCAAGGCAACGCCTACTGTTGAAACAACCGTTATACTCAACGACGGAACCGTTGGCGTATCTTCTTGTCCAACCGGTACATCTACCGGTAGTTATGAAGCAGTAGAACTCCGTGACAAAGACGCATTACACTACCGGGGCATGGGAGTCTTAAAAGCAATACAAAATATCGAGACAATAATTTCCCCCAAGTTAGTAGGTATGGAAGTTACTCACCAGCGGGAAATAGATAAAATAATGATAGAGTTGGACGGGACACAAAACAAAAGCCATCTTGGTGCCAACGCGATGCTCTCTGTTTCTATGGCGGTTTCTCGTGCGGCAGCATTCAGCACGAAAACTCCCCTTTTCTTATATCTGCATCAATTTACCAATGATTCACTGCGCATGCCTATTCCTTTAATGAATATTATCAATGGCGGCAAGCATGCCCCTGACACCTTTGATTTCCAAGAATTTCTTCTGGTGCCTGCTTCTTCGCAATCTTTTTCTCAGGCGCTCGAATCAGGCGTAAATATTCTTAATGCATTGAGGGATTTGTTGCATACGAATGGGCTATCGACACTTGTTGGTGACGAAGGAGGATTTGCTCCGCATGTCAGTACCAATTTTGACGCATTTTCTCTCCTTGCGCAGTCTATAGAGTCAACCAACCAACGTCTGGGATTTGATATGTTTTTGGGCGTTGATGCTGCTGCAACAAACTTTTATTCCAACGGACAATATCACATAAAAGACAAAAGCCAAGGACTTTCTGCCAAATCCCTCAACGACTATTATGTTGAGCTTACGAAGCAGTTTCATTTGCTTTATTTGGAGGATATTCTCTCTGAGGACGATTGGGATGGATGGACAGACGCAGTAGGGAAGCTTTCCAAAGATGCTCTTGTTGTTGGTGATGACCTTATCTGTACCAATCCATACCGCCTGCAAATGGCAATAGATAAAAAGAGCGCAACCGGTATTATTATCAAGCCCAATCAAATAGGGACCGTGCTTGAAACATTGGCAGTTGTGGAAATGGCAAGAGCCGCTGGATTTAAAATTATCGTGTCGCATCGAAGCGGAGAAACCAACGACGATTTTGTGGCTGATTTTTCTGTTGCAGTCGGTGCAGATTACTGTAAATTTGGCGCCCCGGTACGAGGAGAGCGTGTCGCAAAATATAATCGTCTTTTACAAATTCAGGACGAACTTAGCCTCCTCAAGCAGTAACGTACCATGCCACATCAACTTTAGGTTTCCACCCTTGGGGTGGATTAGGCACGCACCTGCGGACTTATACAATAATTCTTTTCGTGCTAGAATGCAATTCTACTAGAATCTCATAAGGAATTACTCCACATATTTTTGCAACGGCGCTAATGCTATTTACATCGGTAGGAGTATTTGAGTAGATAACAACCCTATCTCCTACCTTTACACTGGCAACACTGCTAATATCTACAACTGTGATATTCATGCTAATTCTGCCAATAATAGGACAAAATTTTCCTCTTATTTTTACATATCCTGTATTTGATAATTTCCGATTCACTCCATCGTTATAGCCGATTGGCAAAATGGCTATTTTCATATCTT
>JANWIQ010000059.1 GCA_025449795.1 Minisyncoccota bacterium | reverse complement strand
TTCCTATAGGCATGCAGATTATTGGCCCGCAATTTGGCGAAGAGACAATTCTTGCCATGGCCTATCAATATGAACAAGAAACAGAATTTTGGAAGGAGAAGCCTAATTTACAATTTGAAATTTAAAATTTGAAATCAAATCTACATGATTAAAATTTGAATTTAAAAATTGATTAAAAATTAAGAATTAAAAATTTAAAATTAAAATATGAAAACAAACACTAGCTATACACCAGTAATTGGTCTTGAAGTACACGTTGAGCTCAATACAAAAAGCAAGATGTTTTGCGGGTGTGCAAATAATTGGTTTGGTGAAAAGCCGAATACCCATACTTGCCCTGTATGCCTTGGATTACCCGGTGCACTTCCCGTCCCAAATAAAAAAGCTATTGAATCGTGTATAAAAATAGGCCTTGCGCTCAACTGCACTATTCCCCTTATCTCTAAATTTGATCGGAAAAATTATTTTTATCCTGACCTGGCAAAAGGCTATCAGATAAGCCAGTTTGACCAACCCTTCGCGATCGACGGATCGCTCAAATTAAAAGTTAAAAATGAAAAATTAAAAACTGAATACGAAAAAACAATTAGAATTCGCAGGGCGCATATGGAAGAGGATACGGGGAAACTCATGCATGAGACTGTAAATGGTGAGCATGTCAGCCTTATTGATTTTAATAGATCAGGCGTACCACTGGTAGAAATTGTGACAGAACCTGATTTTGAGAGCGCTGAAGAAGTAAAGGAATATCTCCAAAAGCTCCAGCAAATTGTCCGTTATCTTGGTGTGTCGAACGCGGATATGGAAAAAGGTGAAATGCGCTTAGAACCGAATATCTCACTTCGTTCGAATACTACCAATATCAAATATTCAATATCCAATGACCAACTACCGAACTACAAAGTGGAAGTGAAAAACATCAACTCATTCTCTTTTGTAGAAAAGGCAATTGAGTATGAAGTAAAAAGACAAGCTGAAATCCTTGAAAGCGGAAAGATCCCTGCTCAGGAAACCCGCGGATGGGATGAAGACAAGCATATGACCATTTCCCAGAGAAGCAAAGAAGAAGCAGCAGATTACCGCTATTTTCCGGAACCGGATATTCCACCTTTTGTGTGGAATGAGAAATTTATTGCAGAACTAAGGGCTACGCTTCCGGAATTACCGGATGAAAAGAAATCCCGATTCATAAAAGAATATGATCTTTCTTTATACAATGCAGAACTTCTTACACGAACAAAAGAATTAGCGGACTATTTTGAGGAAGCAGTACGAGTAAGTTCTACTGTCATTCCCGCGCAGGCGGGAATCCAGGATAATGGATCCCCGATCAAGTCGGGGATGACAATTGACCCCACAAAAATTGCAAATACGATTATCAATAAAAAAATTGACATAGAGAAAATGTTGCCTGCGGAATTAATTAAACAAATTAAATCAACACAGGTTGAAGATACCATGAGTTCTGTAGACCTTGAAAAAATAGCACAGGAAGTACTTTCGGAAAATGAAAAATCCGTCCTGGATTACAAAGCAGGCAAGACAAATGCCCTCATGTTTTTGGTTGGACAGGTAATGAAGAAAGTAGCGGGAAAAGCAAAAGCAGGTACCGTACGACAAATGTTAGAAGATCTGCTAAAATAACTTTAGTGTCATTCTGAACTTGTTTCAGAATCTCCATTCAGAGCTATTAAATTGCTGTATTGCTAAATTGCCGAGAAAACAATATAACAATTTAACAATATAACAATTTTTATGCCAGATTTTGTCCATTTACACAACCACTCAGAATATTCCCTTCTTGATGGCCTTTCCAAAATAAAACAGATGATAAAACGGGCCCAGGATGTAGGCCAAAAAGCATTAAGCATTACCGACCATGGCTCAATGTATGGAGTTATTTACTTTTACAAAGCATGCAAAGAGGCAGGAATAAAACCCATTATTGGATGTGAAATTTATATTACTGCCGGCAGCAGATTGGTAAAAGATGAAAAAGGATATAACCACCTCATTCTTCTTGCAGAAAACAATATCGGATACAAAAATCTCATGAAGATTGTCTCAAAGGCACATTTGGAGGGCTATTATTACAAACCCCGTACCGACCTTGCGCTCCTGGAGGAGTATCACGATGGACTTATTTGTCTTTCCGCATGTGTGAATGGCTTTGTATCCGAACCACTTTTGAATAACCAACAAATAGAAGCAGAAAAACGTGCCAAAAAACTTGCAGAGATTTTTGGTCCTGACCATTTCTACTTGGAGTTGCAAAAACACGACCATGTCCCACCGCAAGAAGTTTTAAATCCACGCCTTATTGCACTCTCTAAAAAACTTGGAATTCCCATGGTTGCAACCAACGACAACCATTACTCACATAAAGATGACGCACAGGCACAAGAAATCCTTCTTTGCATTCAGACCCAAACAACCATCGACGACAAGGGAAGAAAATTAAGTATGATAGATTCTCCGGATTTTTACCTAAAATCAGCAGAGGAAATGCAAGCCGCTTTTCCACAAATGCCTGAGGTATTACAAAATAGTGTCGCGATTGCCGATCGGTGCAATGTAGAAATTACTCTTGGCAAATGGGTAATGCCAAAATTTGCTACACCAGATGGAAAAAGTGAAGATGCATATTTGGAAGAGCTTGTGTGGGAAGGAGCCAAAAAACGATATGGGAAAATAACCCCCGAAATTACCGGACGGATACAATATGAGCTTTCTACGATTACCTCCAAAGGATACTCCACCTATTTTCTTACGGTTGCGGACTTTGTAAATTGGGCAAAAGACCACATGATAAGCGTTGGACCGGGACGAGGATCTGCAGCAGGCTCAGTAGTAAGCTACTGTCTTCGCATTACTGATATTGACCCATTTTTCTTTAAGTTACCTTTTGAACGATTTTTAAATCCACTTCGACCTTCGGCACCAGATATAGACTTAGATTTTGCAGATATTAGACGTGAGGAAGTTATTCAATACGTAACGGAAAAATATGGTGACGACAAGGTAGCACAGATTATTACCTTTGGTACTATGGAAGCAAAAGGAAGCGTAAGGGACGTTGGACGCGCACTGGGTATGCCCTATGCTGGCCCAGATAGAATTTCGAAAATGATTCCATTGGGGTGGCAAGGACATGCGATGACACTCGACAGCGCAATGGACCAAAGTCCAGACCTCAAGAGGGCATATTTGCAGGAGCCGGAAACAAAAAAGCTTATCGACCTTTCTAAAAAAATTGAAGGCGTTGTCAGACATGCCTCCGTACATGCTGCAGGTGTCGTGATTGCAGATAAACCACTTACCGAGTATGTCCCTATCCAAAGAGAACCAAATGGCGGCGAAAAAGTTGTTACGCAATACGACATGTATACGGTAGGCGAAGATGGCGTTGGCCTTTTAAAAATGGACTTTTTGGGGCTTCGCAATCTTACTATTATCGAAGAAGCACTACGGTTTATCAAATTACATAAAGGCATTACCATAGATATTTCCAAACTACCAGTAGATGATCAAGCAACATATACCCTTCTCTCCTCAGCAGAAACAACGGGCATTTTCCAACTTGAATCCCCTGGCATGCGCCGATATATTAAAGAGCTAAAACCAAATACGATTTTTGATCTTATGGCAATGGTGGCTCTCTACCGCCCCGGACCTATGCAAAATATCCCATCTTTCATTGCAAGAAAACATAATCCAGAGCTTATCGATTTTCCCGATCCTCGCCTGGAAGAAATCCTCGCAAATTCCTATGGCATTCTCACCTATCAGGACGACGTACTCCTTACTACCATTGCGCTTGCCGGCTATTCCTGGTTGGATGCTGATAAATTCCGTAAAGCAATGGGAAAGAAAATTCCCTCGGAAATGAAGAAACAAAAGGAAAAATTCCTTGAAGGCGCGGTAAAAGGAGGTCTTTCACAAAAGAGGGCTGAAGAAATCTTTGAGCTTATTGCACCTTTTGCTGGATATGGATTTAATAAAGCCCATGCCGCCTGTTATGCAACGATTGCCTACCGGACGGCCTATTTAAAAGCGCACTATCCTGTTGAATTTATGACCGCACTTTTTACTGCAGAATCTCGAGGCACAACAGGTCCTGCAAAATCAGAAAAAATTGCACAGGCGGTTGCAGAATGCAAAAGGCTTGCTATCCCCGTGCTGCTTCCTGATATTAATACTTCAGATGCAGATTTTTCCATTGAAGAGGATATTAAGATTCGTTTTGGCCTCTCTGCAATTAAAAATGTTGGGGAAGCCGCAATACGTACTATTCTTGAGGCGAGAGCACAAGGACCATTTACTTCTTTTAATAATTTTTGTGAGCGGGTGGAATTGGGTGCGGTAAATAAAAAAACACTGGAAAGCCTTATCAAGGCAGGCGCAATGGATGCATTTGGCAATCGCGCATTGCTTCTCGCATCTCTTTCCGAAACAACCGAACGCATTACCAAGCAAAAAAAGCAAAAACAAGAAGGCCAAGAATCATTATTTGATGAGGACACCGAAGTAAAAAAGGGTTCTTCAACTATTTCCGAGCTAGAGATTGAGGATTTTTCACTTGGAGAAAAGCTTGCATTCGAAAAAGAATTTTTAGGATTTTACCTTACCGCCCATCCGCAAGCAGAAAATCTTCAACAAATTAAGACAATGATCAGTCACGAATTTGAACTTTTAGAAGGACAAAATGACGGGGTACAGGTGACAGTAGGTGGCATAGTAGAAAATGTAAAACGTATTTTTACCAAGAAAACGCAAGCAGAAATGGCATTCCTTTCTATCAGTGACGAGAAAGGTCTTGCGATAGAGTGCATTATTTTCCCAAAAGTATATGAATTATATCGCGATATTCTCCTCACCGACACGGTATTGGTATTTGAAGGAAAGCTGGATCAGAAAAATGATAAGCCGGTGATTATTGTCAACGCTATTAAAAAACCCATAGCAGTATAATTTCTTTTCTTTCTCTTTCCCAATTCTTTTCGCTCTATCAATTTTGTGTACTAAAAGAGTGCAGTGGAACAACAAGGAACTCAGGAAAATACCGTCTTGCAGCAATTTCCGCAAGAAAAAGGAGATGCTATTACCAGTACGCAATTGGAAAGTGCACGATTTGATTCGTGGGGAACTCCTATACCAGATGTTAATCTACGCACCGACAAAGGGGTTTTGCCGGATATCCTCATGTCTCACCATAGAAATCTTCTTACGTTGCTTGTAGAAAGAGGAAGAAGAGTGGCACATCTGGACCGAGAAGTCAAACAACTTCAGGCACAAAAGGAGTTGCTGGGAGATGACTTAAAAGCTCTTGCCGCAGGAAGAACAGACTTTCGTGGATTTGAATTTATTGGAGAAGAAAAAGCTGTGTTAAATATATTTCCTGTCTATCAATTTGATGCAGACAAATTGCACGCATCCTTAGGAAATGAAAATTTTGCTGCGGTAACTCATGATGATACCCTACTGTTACGAGTAAATATTGATGGCCATCCAGAAGCACGGCATATTTTGGAAGATGCATTCCGTCGGTCGGTCCGCACAACGCTTCGGTTAAAAGAGGATGACGAAGTGAACGCGCGCGTAGAAGTAATACGCTCCACAACAGTACGGCGTCCCGAACTAAAAGAACTCTTAAAAACAACAGGCAAGCGTCTTCTCGCTGGCACGGTAAAAAAACCACAATGGCATTTAGTAGTTCTCCCATCCCGTAAAGAAGGAAATTAAGCATGCGCACTAAGTATTTCTTTTATTTCCCAACCCCCTGATCCTCCATTGCTTCTTTGCACCCGGACTTTAAGAAACGGATAAGAAAAATCTTCTCCTTTCCCTTTACTGGTCGGCATTGAAGCGCGGAAAACTGTTTCACTATCTAGCGTTAAGAGATAGACTTCGGATTCTGACAATTCACGAGCTGCGATTGGCTGCACTATTATTTCCTGTTTGTCGCGTCCAGGATCAAAGCGTACGTTACTATCGAAACGCAGAATAGGATTATGGGTAAAAGAAGCATGAAAAAGCTCCCACTCCAGATGTACTAAGTCCGCAGTTGCATATGCTCCTTTTTTCCACTCTTTTAGCGTATCTACCCAAAGTGCGTAGCGTTGGGCAAAATCATCAGGCAATTTTCCCCCAAATCCTGCCCGAAGCATAGAAGTACTTACTGCAATTTTATTTTGCCATATCTCAGGAGTTTCGGGGATGTTATTTCTTGTTGAAGAAAAATCCATTTGTACTTTATGGCGAAGCACATCATTTACGTATCCCTGGAAAGTATAATCGCTTCTATTCCAGTACTCTGCAACCGTGGTGAGTATTGCAGCAGAAAAACCCACCGGGTCATATACCGCATGCCTGGCAACCTGTTCGGCTCCATGAGCAAGTGACAGTGCATGCCCACGCACCAATACATATCCTACATAGCTTTCCATTTGCATCCGAAGTTCTTGTTGTACTCTTTTGCTATAACCATGTTCCCCTAGTCCTACAATGATTTTTTGGATAATTTCTTCTTTCTCACCCGCCGTTACATCCCTATCACTCAACATTTTTCTTACTGCTTCTTCTTGTGACAGTGAAAAGCCTGCAGCACGTGCGACAATTGCCAAATCTTCCTGGTGATAAATGACCGGACTTCTTAATCCTAAATCATGCATCACGTCGGTGCTCAATAATTCCTTACCCCTATACCTATACGAAAGGTATCTATCCCGCACACCTTTTCGGACTTTCGATATTGCTATTGCATCTGCAAGTGTTTCGCGGGTCGGCTGCGTGATTACCAGATGAAATTTTTGCAGAGTTTGTTGCATATGAGGACTTTCTACATCAGGGATACCCATAGTATCTCCTGAAAATATTCGTCTCATGACAGCGGAGTTATTAGGAGTATCAACAATGGATGTACGTCTTTTTCTTGCAAATTCTTGTGCTAGGTGTAATCGCTGTGGCCCTTGACGTGGCAAAAAGTCTAAAGCCGTATAATCAAAAATCTTTTCCGCGTCTATTCTGTCAATATCAGCAACTAACTTCCCTTCTTCACCGAGTTTTCGAAATGGGGCATTTCCAAGAAGCACAACCTTGGATCCGTGAGGCTGTAGCTTAAAAGGAATCTCTTCAGCAACAAGCTGTACTATCCTTTCGTTGGGTATCGCAGGAATATGCTTTCTTCGTATATATTGCTCGACCGTTTTGTCTTTCATGAAGTGGGGAATAATTATCTCTGCAGCGTGCGCTCCATATTTTCTTTTCAAAAAAGCAAGGATAGCTTCTCTGTCTTTGTATCCGACTTCCATATCAATATCCGGCTTTTCAACGCGTTCACTATTGAGAAATCGAGAAAAATCACAATCATTTGCTTCATCTGGCTCGACTTGGGTAACTCCCAAAAGCGAAAGCAGCACACTGTTGTTTGCACTTCCTGTTGTTTTGATAGGGATCTTGGCAGACTTGCAGAATTCGATGACTTCCTTCACTAAAAATATGGCTGATACAAGTCCTGCATATCTCGCTTCGGTTATTTCTGTTACTTCCTCTTTAATCCGTTCACTGAGATGTGCATTTTCAGGAAGGCCAGCAAGATTATGGGCAAGCAAGCGTAAATATGCTTCAGGCGTCCACCCTGGTTTTACCGTTTCTGGCTGTATATCAGGAGGTAATGGTTTAACGATAGTAATGTTTTTTGCAATTTCTGCGGAAAGTCCAAGTGCATCTTTATAATGAGCGTACAAAAGACGCATTTCATCAGGAGTTTTCAATGCATACGTAGCCAGCTCGTACGGAAGACTTTTTCCACTCGCTTTTGCAAGCCATGCCAATTTCCATGTATCCTCCGGCAAAGCAATCCTCACTTCTGGGGCAACAACAATTTTCTTGCTGTCGTGGAGAAAACCAGCAAATGCAGGATGTGCTGCGACTATTTCCTGAGGATCCTTGACTGCCCGAAACACATTTTCTAGCAAAAGCAGTGTTGACACCTCATAGGGAGAGATAGGCCCTGTAAAAAAAGTATACCAATCTTCTTTATTTTTATGGATATCATCAGGTGTTATCCCTTCTCCTTTGATATTTTTACGGGAAGATACACCATGTAATCTGCGGAGGCCCTCATCATTTCTTGGCAAAATAAATCCTTCCTGTGGAGGACCAAAATAAACATCCATGGAAAATCTTAGTCCCGGAATAGGACGAAGCTGATGTTTTTCAGAAGATTGAAAAACTCTTCCCTCGGAAAGTAATGTGGTATCCGAAAGAGGAAAATGCATATACCCATATTGGGAAAGAACAGATGCAAGTTTTCCTGGCGAAGAGACTGCGGGTTCGTCGGTTAAAAATGAGTAAGATGAAGAAATATTAAGCGGTTGGAAATCAGCGATAACACGCTCTGAGGACATGATACCAAACGATACCCAGCGTCTGTAAGGAGAGACAGAATAATAGGTAATAACAATATAAGAATCGAAAGAACATGACAAACTCTTACACAATTTTAAAACAAATGTACTACCGTAAAAAGAGTACCATGCATCCTGGAGAAACCCCATCTCCTCCATTGGGAGATGGATCGATAAACTATATCACTACAGATGGTGCCGCTTTGGAAGGGCTCTATCAAGATGTTTTTCGGCAACAAAGAAGGCATATAAGGCATGCCCTCGTGGAACTACACCCCGGATATACCCCAGCATGGGATATCTATATCTTTGCAGGAGTGAATACGAGAGAAAAAAATGGCGACGCAGAAACTAAAATCCTGCACCTTACACAACAACGCGCAGATCGATTAGCTCTTATCGATCTTACAAAAGGACCAGCTGCTGCACTCCTTCATGCAGAAAAGTATGCACCGCGAATGGAAAAATCTGCCCAAAAAAGAACTTCACGACGAACCTTCCACTAAAATTCTATATATTGTGCATTCAAGCTATTACTGATAAAATTCCTTTATGGCAGCGCCATTAGCACCAGAAATTCTTTTTCAGGTTGGCCCACTCCCTTTTACCAACACGCTTTTGCATACCACTATTGTGGATGTACTTATTGTCAGCGGTGTCATCATACTCAGCAAAAACCTCACGAAGACTCCTGGTATGTTTCAAAACGCAGTAGAATACGTCATTGATGGACTATATTCTCTTACTGAGTCAATTTCCGGACACAATGCAAAAAAAATCTTTCCATGGTTTATGGGATTTTTTACTATTATCCTGGTAGCCAATATTACTGCTCTTTTCCCTGGATTCGGCACTATTTTTATTCATAAAGGCGAAGATGCTATCCCGCTTCTGCGAAGTGCGACTAGCGATATTAATACTACCCTTGCGCTCGCACTTGTCGCTACCGTTGCAACCCAAGTGTTGGCAATACGTGCTGTTGGGGTAAAAGGCCACATTGCTCGGTATCTTTCATGGAATCCTATTTTTCTTTTTGTGGGTATCCTAGAACTTCTATCTGTATTTACTAATATCATCTCGCTTTCTTTTCGACTTTTTGGTAATATATTTGCGGGAGAGGTCGTACTTTCAACTATCTCAGGAATTTTTGCTTTCCTTCTCCCATTGCCATTTATGGCGCTTGAGATAATTGTGGCACTAGTCCAGGCATTGGTTTTCGCAATTTTGACTATGGGCTTTATGAGTATTCTTATGACAGCCCATCACAGTGATGAGGCTAGCCCTTCCGAAACCCATTGATTATAATATATGGATAGTATTAAACAATTAATGCTGAAGAACCATCCTACGCTAAAGCTACGGATGGCGAAGGGGGGTGAATACTAAATGACAAATATTTTCCATGTAAGTGGAGGTCTTATTATTGCAATCGGAGGTTTGGGTCCTGCTCTTGGTATTGGTTTTATCGGCGCAAAGGCAATGGAAGCAATTGGCCGCAACCCAGAAGCGTCAGGAAAAGTTCTTCCTGCAATGCTTATCGGTATGGCTTTTGCTGAGGCTATTGCTATTTACGCACTCATCCTTGCCTTCGGCAAATAATTGAGATTGTTTATTAACGGGTTAACGAGTTAACGTGTTAGGGATTATTTTCCGACACAACTCGTTAACGCTTTAACTCGCTAATAAGTAATACATAAGAATTTATGCAAGATTTAATAAACAATTTTGGAATTAATGGGTATTTACTTATTGCACAACTGGTGAATTTCCTTATTGTGCTCTATATTCTGAAACGATTTGCTTTTGGACCTATTCTAAAGCTTCTTGAAAATAGAAAAAAAACCATTGCCGAAAGCCTAAAAAATGCTGAAGAAACAAAAAAACTTTTAGAAGCTACTGAAGAACGAGAAAAAGAGGTTCTCAAAAAAGCTCAGCTGCAAGCACAAAATATTATTGCAGATGCAAAAAAGCAAGCAGAAATACTTTTGCAAGATGCTGAGGAATCTACGAAAACCAGAGTAGAAAAAATGCTTATCGAAGCACAAAAGAAAATTGAAGAGCAAACACATTCGATAGAACAACAACTCGCCTCCCAAGTTACCCGACTCTCTGTCCGTGTTCTTGAAAAATCGCTCAAAGGATTCTTTAGTGAAAAAGAACAAAAGGAAGTAATAGAGAAGGCAACAAAACAAATAAGAATTTAGAATAAAGAATTTATTAGTTATTATAGTAAATTCTAAATAATAGATTCTAGCTAGTAAATCATATGACAAAAAGATTATTACAACAACTTGTTTTGGCAAGTTATCAAAAAGAAAAATTAAATCCTCAACGCGTGGATGAAATTACAAATCGTCTTGACAGAAAGGACATAAAAGCATACCTACGTGCTCTCAAGCTTATGGAACAACAAAAAAAGCTTTTTGTTGCCATGCCGAAAACTTCTGTATATAATACGAGTAAGAAAGATCTTGAGAAACTATTTCCCAAAAAAGAAATCGTCTTTACCGAAGATCCATCACTCTTGCTTGGTGTCACACTTGTTGATAATGATATGGTATATGAAATGAATTTAAGAGACCAACTGGAAACTGTTTTGGATGAAGTAGACCAACAATACTCAGAATAGAAAACAAGTATAAAGAAGTTAGTATTAAGTTAAGGGAAACCAAAAAATTCCTTTATACTTTATACTCATCCCTTCATACTAATTTATGAATAGTGACGATATTATTAAAAAGATTGAGAATAAACTTATGCACATTGAGGGCGGAGCAAAAGTGCAAAATATTGGTTATGTCGAAACAGTAGGTGACAGTATTATTGTCGCGTCGGGACTTTCCAAAGCAGTCATGGGAGAAGAGGTTGTTTTTGCAGATGGCACCCGCGGCATGATCCTCAACCTGGATGAAGATTCCGTTTCTATTGTACTTTTAGGAAAATCTGCAGCCCTCAAAGAAGGAGATACAGTAAAGACAACTGGTAATATTTTACAAATTAATGCTTCGGAAGACCTGCTTGGAAGAGTAGTTAACCCAATTGGACTTCCTTTAGACGGTGGCCCTACTATTAAAAAAGGTACGCCCATGCTTCTTGAAAGAATTGCAGCAGGTGTAATAGACCGCCAACCTGTTGATACTGCACTCAAGACCGGCATTAAAGTGATTGACGCTATTATTCCAATTGGACGAGGACAGCGAGAACTTATTATTGGAGACCGCGGCCTGGGCAAAACAGCAATTGCCATTGATACCATTATTAACCAGGAAGAAGGCAACGACAAAGCGAAAAAAAGTAAAGATGCCCCAAAGCGTGTTGTCTGTATTTATGTTGCCATAGGACAGAAAAATTCTACCGTTGCCCAAGTTGTAGAAAAACTTAAAGAGACTGGAGCACTTGACTACACCATTGTGGTCGCAGCAAATGCGTCTGACCCGGTATCTCTCCAATACCTGGCTCCCTATGCGGGTGTTGCCGTTGCGGAGTATTTTATGGAAAAAGGTGAGGACGTGCTTATTGTCTATGATGACCTTACCAAACATGCATGGGCATGGAGACAAATTTGTCTTGTCCTTAAAAGGCCTGCAGGCCGCGAGGCATATCCCGGAGATGTATTTTATGCCCACAGCAGGCTTCTTGAGCGAGCAGTTCGGTTAAGCGACAAATTGGGTGGCGGGTCTATTACTGCACTTCCTGTTATCGAAACCCAGGCAGATGATATTTCTGCATACATTCCAACCAATGTTATTTCTATTACTGATGGACAGATTTTCTTAAAGAGTGATTTATTTAATTCCGGTATTCGCCCGGCTGTAGACGTAGGACTTTCTGTATCCCGTGTTGGAGGAGCAGCACAGACAGGTGCTATGAAATCTGTTGCAGGCGGCGTAAAGCTTGCCCATGCGCAATTTCGTGAGTTACAAGTATTTGCACAATTTGGCAGTGAATTGGATGCAGCAACACTTTCCCAACTGGAAAGAGGAAAACGAGTCAATGAAGTATTTAAGCAACCACAATATTCTCCACTCTCCGAGGCGTTGGAAATTCTCTCTATATGGGCAGTTACCAATGGTTTCATGGATGATGTGAAAGTAGAAGATGTCACAAGATTTGAAAAGGAATATCACGAATATGTGCAGACACACGACAAAAAACTTATCGAAGCGCTCTCCACAGGAAAAAAGGTAACTGATGAAGTAACTACCCAGCTGAAAAAAGTTACAGAACAATTTAAAAAGTCTTTCAGCTAAATTCCAAATCACAATTCCCAAAATACAAATAAATTACAAATATCAAATTCCAAATTACTTGTTACTTGAAACTTGGGATTTGAGATTTCTTTTCTGAAAGAAAAGTTTTATGGCAGATACACTAGCATTACGTCGAAGAATTAAGACGGCACAAAACATTTCCAAAACAACCCGTGCCATGCAAATGATTGCTGCAAGCAAGCTAAAACGTGCACAAAGTGCCGTGATCGCGAGCAGGCCATTTGTGGAAAAGCTCAGCGAAGTTACATTTAACCTCACGCCACATCATGCAACAGCGAGTGAATTACATCCATACATGCAGCAGAGAAAAACATCTGGCAAAACCTTGTATGTTTTTATTGGCCCAGACAAAGGGTTATGTGGAGGTATGGTAACCAATCTTATTCGGGAATACATAAAAGTGAGAAATACAAATGCCGTTTTTATCAGTGTTGGAAAAAAGCTGCAAGGCCCCCTTGCCGCAGCAGGAAAAAATTTACTTGCCTCATTCCCTTTTGGCAATACGCTTCCCTTATTCCAAAACGTACTTCCTCTCATTGAAATTATTACGCAGCAATATTTGGAAGAAAATGTAGATATGGTAAAAATTGTTGCAACGCATTTTGGCACCGTGTTTTCCCAAACCGCTGTCACCATTGATTTACTTCCGGTAATACAGACCGAAGAAGTGAAAAAGCTTAGCTCAGACACATTATACGAACCGTCCAAAGCAGACCTGTTACCGGGAATTCTCAAGAGATACATTGAAATGGTCCTTTTCCAACAATTTTTAGAAAGTTATGCCTCCTATAATGCCGCCCAAATGATTGCTATGCAAAATGCAACCAATAATGCAAAGGATATTGTATCTGAATTGCAGCTCTTATATAATAAGGCAAGACAAGAGAAGATTACGAAAGAGATTCTGGATATTAGTAGTGCAAGCATAGCACTGACTAACGAATAAATACATATAAGATGAAACTTTCATGGAGAGAACAGTCTGATGAAAGTCTTTTTCAAACTGATTTGGAATTTGCTTGTACAAAGACTTACTCAGTAACAAAAAGAAAAACGGTAAGCAAATTACATATAGTGAGGCTGCTTCCGAACGTCATGTTTGAAAAAGCGGACAGCAGACTGACCACCAAACAGATTCTGGATAAACCAGAATGACATAATAAGTATGGCAAAAAAAGATACAGGCATTATTATTAAGATTCAAGGACCGGTTGTCGATATCCGCTTTGAAGGCCAAGTTCCTGCAATTAATGAGGCACTTACGGTACAACTTCCAGGCAAAAAGCAACTTACGCTCGAGGTTGCATTTGAAATTGGTTCCCATGAGGTAAAAACCCTTGCCTTGGGTACTACAGATGGATTGTCTCGCGGGATGGAAGTAGAAAAAACCGGCGCTCCTATTCAAGTGCCTGTGGGGACTGAAACATTAGGAAGAATCTTCAATGTGTTAGGCGAAGTCATTGACGGTGGCAAACCACTCCCTGCAAGTGTCAAGAAAAACCCAATCCACACCAATCCACCAAGTCTTTCAGACCAAACAACCAAGCCAGAAGTTTTGGAAACAGGCATTAAAGTAATTGACCTTATTTCTCCATTTACCAAGGGTGGAAAAATTGCTATTTTCGGCGGCGCTGGCGTTGGTAAGACCGTTGTTATTAAAGAGCTTATTCGCAATATC
This sequence comes from Minisyncoccota bacterium, assembly GCA_025449795.1. Classification (GTDB taxonomy): domain Bacteria; phylum Patescibacteriota; class Microgenomatia; order Levybacterales; family UBA12049; genus JANWIQ01. The sequence goes on along the minus strand of JANWIQ010000059.1, from coordinate 18,812 downwards.
GCTGCAGAACACAAAGGCCATGCGCTTTTTGCAGGAGTCGGCGAAAGAACTCGTGAAGGTAACGACTTGTGGCTTGAAATGCAAGAAGCAGGTGTTATGGATAAGACGGTTATGGTATATGGCCAAATGAATGAACCACCTGCCAACAGAATGCGTGTCGGGCTTACCGCACTCACCATGGCAGAATATTTTCGAGATGTAAAACATGAAGACGTGCTCCTCTTCATTGATAATATCTTCCGTTTTGCACAAGCTGGTAGCGAGGTGTCTGCACTTTTAGGCCGCATGCCAAGTGCCGTCGGATACCAACCAACCTTAGCTAGTGAAGTTGGACAACTGGAAGAAAGAATTACTTCTACCAAAGATGGATCAATTACCTCAGTGCAAGCTGTATATGTACCAGCAGATGATTATACAGACCCAGCACCAGCAACCATTTTTTCCCACTTGGATGCAACCGTTACCCTAGACCGTGGCCTCGCTTCCCAAGGACTTTTCCCGGCTGTAGATCCACTTACCTCTTCCAGTCGTATTCTTGACCCAAATATTGTAGGGCAAGCGCACTATGAAGTAGCAAGAGGAGTACAGCGAGTATTACAACGCTATAAAGACTTACAAGATATTATTGCAATTTTAGGTATGGATGAACTTTCTGCAGAAGATAAGCAGACGGTCTACCGTGCTCGAAAAATTCAAAGATTTCTTACCCAGCCAATGTATGTTGCAGAGGTTTTTGGAGGCCCTCCGGGAAGATATGTCAAAGTTGCAGATAATGTACGCGGATTTAAGGAAATTCTCGATGGCAAACATGACGACGTACCAGAGCAAGCTTTTTACCTGGCAGGCACGATAGAAGACGTACTCGAAAAGGCAAAAGAATTAAAGAAAGAAAAGTAAAAATATATAAGGGGCGACGCAAGTGAAGGGCTCCTGCTGACGCGCACGTTCTTTAGCCGAAGGCGCAGAACGGAGCATCTGCGGGATGAACGAGACGGCAGGACCCCGAAAAACATGTATGTCACTTCATATCCAAATTATTACTCCAGAAGAAACCCTCATAGACCAGGAAGCTGATGAAGTTGTTGTTCCCACAACTACCGGAGAATGAGCAATTCTCCCCCAACACGTACCACTTGTTACCCAGGTAGCACCAGGTATTGTTGTGATAAAACATAATGGTAAAGAAGAAACCCTGGCAATAGATGGCGGCTTTATAGAAGTGACGGAAAAATCTGTCACGATTCTTGCAGACTTTGCACTCCATGCCAGAGAAGCTTCAGCTCATGAAGCAGAAGAAGCAATCAAAAGGGCAGAAAAGGCAATGAAGGACAAGACATCCCAACAAGACTTGGACATGCTGCAAGACGAAATTCGAAGAAGCGTCCTCGAGTTACGCCTCTCCCAACGCATCAAGCACTAAAGCTCCCGCTCTGTTCAATCACGTATATTCCTTCAATTTTTCACCTCGGAGGTGGAATAGATAGGACACCTCGGGTATATATGTTATACGTAATAATGCCAAGTATCATACTACGTAGTATGATACTTAAGCAAAAGTATAGTGCTACGTAGCACTGGAGTTAAGGCAAGATTTCTTTGGTGGGCAATTACACAGTAGATAATAAGATATAATATCTCTTATGTATACAGTTATCTTCGTTCCAGGCTTAGGAGACTATCATAACAATATTACCTACATGGCTCGCCTCTGGGAAAAAGAAGGCATTACAGTCCATTTGCATACTGCACCATGGCAAGAAAAGAAAGAACAATTTCCAACCAAACTTACAGGTCTTATTAAAATATTGATTCTTTAACAAAAAATGGAAAGAAAGTTTCTCTTTTGGGAACCAGTGCTGGTGGGAGTCTTATTCTAAATGCCTATGTGCTCAGGAAAGACAAAATCTATAAGATTATCACTATCTCCTCTAGACTGCTAAAAGGTAAGAGAGTCTTCCCACTTCTTTTTCTTGCTACTTTTGGCTATCCTACATTTAGAGATTCTGTGCTTGCATGCGAAAAGTTATTGTCCTCATTTAGCCTATCAGATAAAGCTAAAATGCTTACTACCCACTCAAGCATTTTTGATGGCGTTGTCCCTCTCTCTACGATGAGCATACCTGGTGTACGAAGTATTACCATACCATATCCGGTTCATACTCTAAGTATCACTATTGCATTAACTATGTATAGAAAACCTCTTATTGAATTTCTAAAGAACTTTTAGCGTAACTATATCAAAGTTAGGTTTCCACCCCAAGGGTGGATTAGCTTTGCACCTGCGGAGTGTATGTTTTTAGAAAGGAATTTACCAGCGCAATTGCCTCACTAGGCGTATTGGTCTCCATGAATTTTGTACGGACTTCCGAAGCACCATCAAATCCAGAAAGATAAATTTTAAAGTATTTCTTGAGCGGTGGATATGGCTTACTACTTCCCCATGTTTTTATATACAGCTCAACATGGTTTTTGAGTAATTCCAAACGTTCTGTTAGTGATTGTGCTTCGGGATTAACCTTGCCATTAAAAAGCCAAGGATTATGAAAAATACCTCTTCCGACCATAATACCATCAAGTCCATACTCTTTTACCTTTTCTTCTGCTTCTTGCAGAGACATAACATCTCCATTGCCAACAATTAATGTTTTATTTTTTATTGTTCGAGCTTGTCGAGAACTACTATCTTTTAAACTTCTCGATTCGTCGCCTTGCTCCTCACTCGAAGAATAAGTTTTGAACATCTCATCTCTTAGCACTACAGCTTTCCCTATTTCATCCCAATGAGCGGGAACTTTGGACATTTCCTTTACTGTCCTGCCATGTACAGTAAGTGCTGCCAAATTATGTGTTAGTAAAAATCCCAACCATTCTTCTGTTTGGATGGTACCAAAGCCAATACGTGTCTTTACACTAACCGGTAAATCTCCTGCTCCTTCTTGAGTCGCTCGGATAATTTCCGTAGCAAGTGTGTGGTTTTTGATAAGCGCAGAACATGCACCATGGCTCGTGACATCATGCTGTGGACACCCCATATTCAGGTCAATGCCATCAAAACCCATTTCCACTAATTTTTGTGCAGTTTTGTAAAAATTCTCAGGCTTCATTCCCCAAATTTGCGCAATAATTGGTTTCTCTTTTTTCAAAAACTTCAACCGTTTTGCTACTTGGTCAAACCCTGCAGAATTTAACCCATCCACATTGGTAAATTCAGTAAAGAAAAGGCTAGGCCTGCCTGTAGCTAGAATTATTTGCCGAAAAACTGTGTCTGTCACGTCCTCCATTGGAGCCAAGACAAAAAGTGGTTTCGGTAACTGTTGCCAAATATTCATACTTATAGGACTTAATTATAACACAAACCTAAGCTTTTACCCCCTAACTAAATTCTTTAATTTTTCTTAAAAGGCAGGTGGCTTTAATTTAAAATCCGAGTGGTTCTTTCACGAAGATAATATGAATTCTATCTGGAGTAATTTCCTTATGCACCATAAGTAACTTACTCACATTAGAATGTACTGTATCTGGCAGATTATATTGCTTTCGCAACCTAACCGACTCTTTTGGCAAAATATATTCATAGATTCTTCTTTTTGCTTCCTCTTCATCTTTGACTATCTTTTGTCCTCCTACCACCCAAATCACATGACCTGACCCATACACATAGGCTGGCAGTTGACTTCCAGTATTTGATGCGATAAATATTTTACCATCCTCTGTAACTGCATGAACGCTTCCTACAGCCCATTCTGGAGCTGCGCCAAGCTTTTGCATTTCTCTGCTTTGTGTCTTCCGATCCATTTTCGTGAGTTTGTTACGTACTGAATCATAATCCGAAGAAGTATTTATTGCATCGACAATACCAATCTCTTGCAAGGTGATAGACGACATTGTCATCACTTCTGCTCCTTGGGGAACCATCGCAAGAACTCTTTTCTTCGCATCCTCTTTGGTTTCTACAATTTCCGCTGTCATGCCATTGTTTTGAAGGGATTCTATTACTTTTTGCAGTGATGTTTCCGTAGCAACTGTACTAAATGTATCCATAGTACATACAAGATACCATACCTACTTCATTTTGTAAAGTAGTTACAAAAAGTATAGTAGTATGCTATACTAATGTCTATGGAAAAACTTGGACCTAACTGTGGCGTGGTAAAAACAATTAAGATTATTGGCAGTAAGTGGACAATCCTTATTCTCCATACGCTCTGCTCCGGTACAATGCGTTTTGGCGAATTACAACGTACACTTGAAGGTATTAGCCCAAAGACACTTTCACTGCGTTTGCAGGAATTAGAAAAGGAGGGAATAGTAATGAAAAAGATATTTACTGAGGTACCTTTGCGTGTAGAATATAGCCTTACAAAAAAGGGCATTACCTTGAAGGAAATTTTTGATAAGATGGATGCATGGGGAAGAAAAGAGAATTAAAAATTAGGATTTACGATTTAAGCTATATGAAAGGGTGACAAACGCGAGTTTTTTCTCCTTCGACTTTGCTCAGGATAAAAAGGGTCGCAAGCACTGGCTTGCCCTGAGTGTACCGAAGGGAAAAAGTTGCGGTTGGCAGGACCCCGCGTAAGTCAACTGAGTGAAATTGAAGCAATTATAGTATATAATTTGCTTGCGCCGTCTTAGCTCAGTGGTAGAGCAGCGGTATCGTAAACCGCAGGTCGCAGGTTCAAATCCAGCAGACGGCTCAAGGCACAATTCTATGCCTTGCTTCCCAGAAGTAAGGAAAAGAATTTGCCGCAGACAAGTGCAGTATTGTACCTGTGCATAAACTTTATAAATATATGGTTAAATCACGTCTAAATAGGACATTAGAGAAAAAAACCAAAAAGAATTTATACTTATCTCTTGCAGGAATAATTATTATTCTCTTTTTGCTTGTGAAATTCGGTATTCCGGCACTTATCAACTTCAGTCTTTTTCTTGCCCAGGGTAAAGACCAACAAATTGCAGCCCAAAAGGCACAAAACCAACAACTTGTTTTTCCACCAGTCCTTACCCAATCCTTCACCGCAACCAATAGCGCACAAATTACGATAAGCGGCAGCGCTTCCCCCAAAGAAAAAGTTGAACTATTTGTCAACAATAACCTCACAGATATTGTAGACACCAAAGATGATGGATCCTTTCATTTTAATAATGTCACGCTCAATAGTGGCAGTAACACAATTTCTGCAAAAGCGAAATTGAGTAATAAGGAAAGTGATTTTTCCAATGCGCTTACTATTTCCTATACCAATAAAGCGCCAAGCCTTACCGTGGACAGCCCAAATGACGGACAAACGTTCTCAGGAAGTAGTCAACAGGAGGTAACAGTAAAAGGGAAAACAGATAATGGAGATATACGAATTACTGTCAATGGTTTTTGGGCCATAGTAGATGGGAGCGGCAATTACTCCTACACGCTTCATCTGCAAAACGGAAGCAACCATATTAGCGTCGTTGCACAGGACAGTGCGGGTAACCAAACGCAAAAAGACTTCAACATCAACTTCAACCAGTAGGAATAAGTTTTCCTTGGTTTCCTTCTCCTCTTAGGAGAGGGCTAGGGTGAGGCAATTCCTATCAAAGTAAATATCCACAACATAATGCTCGGATAAAAAAGAGTATTTTCAAAAAGTGCATCAACACATAGGGAGAAAAGAGACACGCATAGCAATACTCCCCACAGTTTATTTTTCTTTGATATAACTTTCGCTTGTTGGAAAAGACTATACAGCAAGAAAAAATATGCACCAAATCCTACTATGCCAGTCGTCGCAAGTACGAATAAAAAGCTATTACTTGTCCCTGCGCCTGCATGAGTAGCTTCCCAAATATTACCTCCTAAAAATCCATATCTCCTTTGGGCGTATCGGTAACTGTCAAATCCGGTACCAAATACTGGCTCTTTAGTAAAAATGGTAAGCGCAGTGGTCATGCTTCCTAAGCGAGACTCAATAGATACCGTCCGGAGTAAATTATTTCCTTCACCATAACGGTGGAATACCCCAAATAACAAAATAATAACAGCGAGTATTCCAACTGCACCAAGAATGAGTTTTTTTTGTCCTAAACTCCAGAGAGAAATAACAATGCCGACTCCCAACATAAGATAAGCGCTTCGTGAGTATGTTAGGAAAACCGCAAGTAAACTAAGGAAGGAAATCATTCCAAAAAGCCATCTCTTTTGTTGGTGTTGATAATTTTGCAATAAAAGGAATGCAAGGTAAAAGAAATACAATACCAAAAATGCTCCCACAAAATTGGGGTCTAAAAAAGTTGAAAATACCCGGTAAAAATGGTTATCCCATCCAAGATATAAGTAAGGTTGTAACGATGGAAAAAATATATATTGCAGTAGTCCCAACACCATTACAATTCCCCCACCAACCAGTAAGAGTTTTTGCATGAGTGCTGGCGACCTTTTTGAGATTTCTTTTGCAATCCATAAAAAAGCCATGAATGAAGCCAACCTTACAAGGTATAACCATGAAATAAAGAGCTCATTTCCACTCAACCACATAACATTGGCAAGCAAAGAAAAAATGCCTGCAGCTAAAAAGATACTTACTGGAAGAAAAAGTAATTTCGGCTTTTCCCACTTTTTAAATGTTTTTATTATCCACACAATTGCTGTCAAACAAACAACAGCATCCAGTCCTACGATAGTAAACCCTTGAAAAGGAATTCGCATCAACTGGCCAAGAGGTAAAAAGACAAGAAAAACACTAATAAAAAGCCCTGTTAATATGTCCATGGAATCCCTCCAATACTATACAGGCTTACATGGGTAATTGGGTTGATATACACCAAATTCCAATTCCGAAAACGTGCTGGAAGTGCAGTATTTTGCGCAGCAATATAGCTAAATTCATCGCCTTTTTTTACAAAAGTCGCATCGATAAAAGGAAAATCTACGTAATATTCATTATGGAATCCGTAGAGTAAAACAGTATCTGTAGACTTTATATGTGTTGCAAAATACCCATCTGTATCGGCAAAATCCCCAAAAGAGAAATTGAGGTGTTTTGCCAAGAAATGACTTTCTGTCTCTTTTCCCAGAATAACCGGAACAAACTTTGCATTTGCAATGCCCCTATATCCAATGGAAACTAGTGCCAGTACAATCGCAACAATAACAAGAAACTGTTTTATTCTTTTTTTTCCAAGTGATAAGATCGCTAACACACTCATAAGTGATAAAAGAGGCAAATAGGGAATAATAAAACGTCCTCCGCCTGTTTGTGGAGTAATGTACCACAACACGAATCCACCTATGCTATAGAAAAAAATAAGACGCAATTCATATGACCACTTCCCCATGTATACAAAAAAAATGGGCAATACCATAAGATAGATTGGGTTAATTGGATCCGGTGAATAAAGAAATAAATTCCAAAAACTAGTCACAAAATAGCGTGGGTTAATAAGCTGCCAGGGCAAGGAAATTGGATAGGTTGAAGAAAAAAATGGATAGACGGGATTACCTGTATTAATAAAAGAAAGAACTAACCAGGGAAGTGGAATAAGAAGAGTAATCATCATATATGACAGAAAAGGCCGCAACAAAGGTATATTTTTTCTTCGTAATACCATGTATATAAGGATAAGAAATAAAAGCAACGAACCAACAGCAAGAAGCTTGGTTGTAATAGCAAATCCTATAAAAAGCGCGCTATAATAAAAAAACTTTTTATCTTTGGTTTCTATCCATGAAAGCAGAGCAGAAAAAGAAAGCAACTCAAAAAATGTCCTACCAAGGTCAATGTATGCGCTTATAGATTCCCATCCCACTACCAAATTTGCATAGAAAATTACCAGAACCAAAAAAGACATAGGTCGAGACAAAAATCTTCTTGCTATTTGGTACAGTACAACAAGTGTCAATAATCCAAAACCAAAATGAATTAATTTTGGAAATATCGCAGACCCAAAGGACAACCCGCCTATATAAAGCAGCTCTAAAAGTTTTGGCATAGTGGAATACAGAAAAAGGCCTCCTGGGATATAAGACACTGCATGCCCCATGAGATAAATCTTAGGTAAAGTAAGGTGGTACCATAATGCGTCAAAACCCAGCTCTGGACCTAAAACACCAATCAAATTTACTCCTGCCTGGACAATAAGAATACATAACAGAAGAAAAGAGGGCGTACCTATTTTTCTTTCTCTCACCCTTTTTATCTTACTAATTTCTTCTAATTTCTTTCGGTAGCAATAGATACTCCCACCAATAAAGCCAAAAGTAAAAATCCACACCACTGGTACATACAAGAGGTGCAATAATCCCAGAAGAAAAATACTGTATGCGTAAATGCCAATAAGTAATCCTAGCGTAAACATATATGTCCTCTACAAAGTAAAAACTGGATATACAAAATAAATACAACTAAAACCCATAAAACAAATCCGGTAAGGAAAACTTGTTGCCTATTTAACTTCATATACATAATCGTCTCCTTCTTTTATTATAAATCGAAGATGGGAATTTTGGGAGAGCATAGATAATACATAGTCTCCATTCTTTTTTAGAATATCAAACTCACCTTTGTGCACAATAAGATAATTTGCTCCGTACTTCTTTACTTGTAATACGCTTGCAGGAGATGGAAAATTAGCGAATTGGCTTTTGGCAAATTGTTGCCATGGAGGAGGGGAGAATCCGCTTCCACCACTAATCAACTTCCTAAAATGGAGTGTGGAAAAATATTCACGCAACACTTCCCTATTGTCACCAAAAGGATTATTGTCCCAGTTGTATACTGGCTCTTCCAAAATCACGGCAGTTGTAGGAGTATTTTTTGCTATCCACGTATATACTTGTGGAAAGTTTTCAAAAGTATAAGCACTTCCATAGTTAATTGGTCCCACAAACTCTCCCATAACTGCGATTAATAGTACGGTCCAAACGAGAGTTTTTATGTAAAGTTTTCTTTTCTTAAGCAATTGATCAATGACAATCCCTATTACGATAGCAATACTTATGACAAAAAGCATTTCAAAACGTGAGCTATCCCGTATTCCCTGAAATCCGGGAAGGACATAATACGCTATAGCATATGGTAAAGGGATTAAAAATGGATGGTGAATAGTAAGACGACCTATATGAAGTGCCGGACCCAAACTTAATACCAGTCCCCATAATGCGACACCCACAAATGCCAAGAGAGTAACGTCATTCTGGCTTGTCGAGAATCTTTTTTTTGATTTTTGCTTTAAGAAGATGTAGGTAAAACTTACAAGAGCAAGTATTGTAAAAATCAATCCTAAAAACCCGGGCTTCACTTCAGCAGACGAGGGATATTGTTTTGCGTCAAAAAACCATAGTATTGGCTTTAATCTGCTTGTTTCATTGGTCACCAGTAAATCTTCAGGTTGCAGGGCCAGATGAATAGTTTCCCGAATATCCCGAACAAAGGAAAATTCATGGGATACTTGATAGTAAGGAACAATAATTGGAAAAATCAAAACAAAAGCTAAAAGAGAGAATAGGATCGTTTTTTTTGTAACAAGGGAAACTATTTTCTTCCCATTAGACACGAGATAGGATAACCCTACTCCGGTATAGGAAAAAACAAGAAAATATCCTGCCATGAAACTGTTATAAGTTTGAACAACAAAGAAAAACAAACTCAAGATAAGAAATTTATATCTTTTGGTTTTTAAAAAGTGTAGAAAAAATAGTAAGGCAAGTGGTACCCATTCTATAGCAAGGATTTGTAAGTGAAAACGCTTATCCAGCGTTACTGGTGAAAAAATAATAAGCAATCCTGAAAGAAGAGAGGCAAAGAAATTTTTTGTGAGATAAAAAACAAGAATATAAGTAAAAAATCCCAACAAAATAAGGCTAGAAATAAAAGTAATATTGGAAGGCAATTCCGGCTCATGGACAAATATAAAAAGTGGTAATGCAAAGATACTTGATGATAAAAGTAAATCGGAATATGCAAGTGTATTGTGGTAAGGGTAAAAAATATTTGCATCAAAAAATGCCTGCCAGGCACCTGGCTGCGCCCACACTCCATGCATAATTGCATGAATATTCCAATTCATAATCCATGACACAACCAATTCCCCTGTGACATAATTTGTCATGTGGAAAATTAAAGGAAAAGTAATATATATACTTGCAAAAGCAAATAAAACAAAAGCAATTAAACCAAAATACAAATTTTTCATATCACCAAAGTGTAACCCAAAATTCCTGCATTATTAACAACTGTAATAATTGCAGTACCAAGATTATCACAAAAGTTTTTGTTGTGATTCCTTTTTTTGTTAAAACCCCAGCTACAATAATAGCTAATATAGGCATATATGGCATCCATATCCTTCCTGTCTCGGCTCTGGAAAAACCGCATATATCTAAAAGAAAAAGGATAAAGAAAAAACTTATTATCAATACATCATTGTGGATTTTATTTTTGGCAAGAGAAAGAAATTTCCACAAAATCAGTATGGAAGCAGTAAGTACCGGGATTCCTGAAAAGATAAAGAAATCATATATGTCATAAAATACCCATGGCAAATAACTTCTCTTCGCCTGGAGTTTCGTAATTTCAATAAATACACTAATCGTGTTAAAGTGATAAAAAATAAATAAAAGTATTGGTAATATCCCTAATCCCCCTAAAATCCCTAATCCCCCTAAAATCTTTTCCTTTGATGGAAGAGGCGATAAAAGAAAAAATAACCCTACCATTCCCACCACCGCTAGAAGGGAGGCACTAAAAAAAGCGCCAACGGCAACAGATATTCCTGCAAAAAAATAGAAAAGAAACGCTTTTTTTGTCTGAGCTTGTCGAAGACCCAACAATACCTCCAAAAAACCTAACATCCCAAATATCCCTAAAAATACATCATTTACAGGCAGGAAAAGAGATATTGCCGGAAATACACTATAGAGCATGGCAGCACGAATTGCCGTCTTTTGGTCATAGTAAACTCTGGTAAAGTAATACAACGGCACTATGACAAGTGTACTTAAGAAGGGAATAAGTATTGTACTTAAAAGTGCCGCCAACTTTTGAAAGGCAAGTAAACTACTCCAGATATGTGCTATATCGCTATGGTGAATAGTAATCCCTTCCACAAAAGGGAATAAAAATGACAGTTGTTGGCTAGCTAAAAGAATTAAAGAAAAGAAAAGGACCGCGAAAGGCGGATGGTCAGCAGCCCGCATGGGAAAGTGGCTTACTTGTTGTTGGAAACTTCCTAAAAAATTTCCCACGCTGTGCACAGAAAGTGCAGTAGTAAAATATCCTGTTATCCCGGGATTAATAATTCTTTCAAGTACTACCGCTATACCTGACCTGCTGAAATACAATATACTTACCTGTAAGAGTAGTAAAAAGACAATAGCAAAGAATATAAATCCTTTTCGTTGTTTTTTTTCAAAATACAATAACCCTACTATCCCTAATACCCCAACTATCCCTGGCGCCCACACTCTTTGCAAAGTATTGGTAAATTGATATACCCATTGCCACTCCGGTGGATATGGCGCAGGGCCACGAAGAAGTGGTGAAAGATTAAGTCCGATAGCCAAGCAGAATAATGTAGTAAGTATGGCGGTGAAAATTAAATATGTTATTTGTGAGAATTTTGTAGTTGCCATAATTTCCCTCTCACGAGAAATGAATGAAAGCTCATTAAAATAGCTACAAGAAATCCTGGAATGCCGTCTTTATATCCCTGTCTGAGAATATAATTGAGAAAAAACTTTGCCTTTGGATACAAAATAACATCTATCCAGGATACACCTACTTTTTTCTCATAAAGTTCTTTTGCACGGATGGTGGAATATTTATTTATGCTAGTAAGAAAATCATGCACATTCGGGTGAGGGAAGTGCGAAAGGGGATTTCTAAGTCTCCCTTTTTCTCCTATTATCTTCCATTCTTCGTGCACTTTTCCCTGCCATACCCCGCTTCCCTTTTTAGCAAGCCGTAAAAGCCACATATTTTTTGTCTCCCCGTATGACAATTTCCTTCCCCACATGGCGTCTTCCCTTTTTATATAATATCCGTTGACCTGAGACAAACTTTTTATTCTCAGAATAATTTCCTCTCGTAAAGCCTCGTCTACTACCTCGTCACTATCCACAAAAAGTATCCAGTCTTGTCTCGCTTTTTCTAACCCATAATTTCTTTGTGAAGAAAAATCTTCGGATAATGTGTGGATAAAAATTCTGGAAGTATATTTTTTTGCAACAGCTCGCGTATTGTCTGTTGAATTATCGTCAATAACAACGATTTCATCGCACCAGATAAGACTGGCCAGAGTAACATCTACTGTCTTCTCAGAATTTTTTGTGAGGACAACTGCCGAAATACCCATATCCTTTACTATTATATTCTAGCATAGTAAGATAATTGAGGCATGAACAGTATCCAAAGACGCATATTTTTTATTTCATTTTTCTTTGCAATAGCAGTTTTTCTTGCACACTTTTACCTTGTGAAGACAGCTGTTTATGGGGATGGCAGATATTACTACAGCTACTTACCCACTTTTCTTATAGAACATACCTTTAATTTTTCCAAAACTTTCCATGTATATGGATTACCTTTTATCTATACCCCAACCCATTTTTTACAAGATCCTCTTCCCATAGGTCCTGCACTGACATGGAGCCTTCCCTATTTGGTAAGTTATTTATTATTTTCTTTAATTGGAAATGCTAATCCTTACAATGCACTAGTACAAATACCTGTGGGAATATGGAGTATTACAATGGTATTCGCAGGATTGTTTTTCCTTTTTCTATCACTGCACAAATTCTTTTCCAAGCAACTCTCATTTCTTGTTATTCTCACAATATTTTTTTCTACTAACCTTTTCTTTTACGGTGCTCTTGACGTCCTTAATTCACACAGTAGTTCATTTTTCTTTACAAGCCTTGCCTTATACGCGTGGTTATCTGCATATTCATTGCAAAATACAATCCTACTTGGCATATCCATAGGTATGGCAACGCTTAGCCATACACAGGACATTATCTTCTTTTTGCTTCCTCTTGCAACGCTATTACAAAGAAAGTCCTCTTATATACGCAATTTTCTTGTGGTGATAGCAGGCCTCCTACTTTGTCTTTTTCCCCAATCTTATTTATGGGCAATTTTATGGGGTAATCCCTTAAAAAGTCCATTCACATATACATTTGTTTTTAACTTTTTTCAGCCTAATATAATTGGGGTTCTGTTTAATTGGTATGACGGCTTCTTTCTGTGGACACCGATAACATTACTAGCTGCAATAGGGTTATATTTTTTTGTTAAAAAACATTTTTTAATCGGCATTCCAATGGCTGTAATAATTTTGATAGAAGTGTACTTTATCGCTTCATGGAATATTTGGTGGGAAGGTGCTAGTTACTCAGCAAGAATATTTATCTCTCTTTTACCATTCTTATCTTTCGGTCTTGCGCAATTTTATAAACAATTTCTTTCTGGAAAAAAGCAGGTATTTCTATCTATTTGTTTTTCTCTCCTTAATATAGCCCTCATTGTTTTATTTCTCCTAAAAGTAAAACAACTCTCTCCCTAAGTAAGGTACGCAGAGATTATTGCTTTCCCCAGTCTGGGGTCTTTATAAACAAAAAGCAGACTTTGGAAAATCAAAAATCCTATATGTAGGATATTCTTTGGAAAAGATGAAAAATACTTTTTTCCAAATATTATTGCACTTTTTGTCTGGTTAAAAACAGCGACAGCAGTAAGTTTACCGGCAGTTTTACTAAGCGCATGGTAAATACTCACATGAGGTACTACTGCTGTTGCAAATCCCGCCTTTTTTGCACGTAGGCAAAAGTCCACATCCTCATAATAAAGAAAAAAATGCTCATCAAAATATCCTATTTTTTCAAATACTTCATTTTTTATAAGCATGGCAGCGCCGGTAATATATGGCACAACACGTAACATATATTCTTTCGTATTTGCAACTTCTTCATGGTATGTCTTACCTGTTAATGGACTTACAAAACCGCCAATATCATAAATTTTCTTTTCATTTTTTTCAAAAGATATTGCAGGACCAATAATGCCTATTTTTTTGTCTTTCAACAGTTGTTTTTCTAGTGCAGGAATAAATTGCTCTGTGATTATCGTGTCATTATTTAAAAGCAAAACAGCATCTGCTTTTTCTTGTAATGCCCTTTTTATTCCCTTATTTACTCCCGCAGCAAAACCAACATTATTTTTGTCATTATCAATGACTATCACGTGGACCTTAGGTTCGTATTTTTTCAAACTTGCAATGCACGCTTTCGTCGCTTCTTTATCTTTGTAATGAAGAATTACTGCAACTATTTTCATCTATTATCATGTCTCCTTACTCTTCTTCTCCTTTTAGGCGACCCTTCTGCGAAGGTAGTGCCCTTGTGGTGAGAAGACTGTGATGAGGTTATATCCTTATTTTTCTGTAAAAGATAAAACCTGTTGCCCAAAGTATAAATGAAATTATTGATATAGCAAGTCCTATTTTCACTAATAATGGATCATAGATAAATTCCACAGAAGACTTCCCTTTTGGCAAATAAATCTCCTGGAATGTAGTAAGGTAGGGCTGTATTGGCACTTCTTTTCCGTTTACATATGCTTTCCATCCTGGATAATACCAATCCGATACAACAATGTGGGATAGTTTTGCTGTAGTTACCTTTGCCGAAAGATTAGTTGTCCCTGATGAAAAATTTACTATTTCATTACCGTACGGATCTTCCAATAAGTACATTCGTGGTAAAGCTTGAGTATTTTCGTAGGCATAATATTTCCCCGGTACACCTGCGACTTGTTGAAGTTTCATACCGTTATACATACTATTTTGCAATGGCTCATGGGAAAGTATGTACTTAACGCTTGTTTGGTTAAGCTGCTGTTGAGTCATGTGGGTAACATCAACACCGGTAACATCAATATTGTTATAACTATGGAGGAAGTTTGCATAGGAATCCGGAATAAGTGCTGAGTATCCCCTTGCCTGATACAAACCTCGTTCTACATTATTATCATCTTTATACATACCCAGATTCCCTTGCGCTTCTCGTAAAAAATAATCGCTCCCTGCCAAGTGTTCTCTATGTTGATGTAAATCAATCTGCATAGAGAGCATACGATATTGGCCGTGTAAAGCAGATAAAAATGAAGGAAGCGGTAAATTACTTTCATAAAGATTTAGAGAGGTTGTAGTAAAAATTTTACTATCAATAAGTAAAAGGCTTACCGTAGTCAAAATTACAAGAAAAATAAGTACCGTTGTCTTTCTTGTGATACACACAAAAGTAAAGACTGTTAGTAGCAGTGTTATCAGTAATAAAAGCATATTCCACCACCCGGTAATAAAAATAGATTGAATTTTATAGGTATCATATAAGAGAAGATGCGAAAGAAGATGAATGTGTCCCCTTGCAACAAGTGTCTGAATAATACTCTGCCAAAGTAACTTGTAATAATATGAAAAATACAAGACAATTGTTGTTATTAGCGATAAAATAAATAACATCATGCTTATCATAATTCCTTTTTTTCTCAATTGAATAGTCATTCCCTTTATGTACTCCAGTCCATATGCAGCAAGGATGGATACAAAAAATGTGTAATACACAAGCAGTCCGCTAGGCGCACGGAAAAACTTCCATCCGGGCACCATATAATAAAATATATAGAATAATGGAGTTATATTTCCCATGGCAAGAAGAAGGGAAAGAAGTAGTCCTACAACCGCATATGTTTTGAAGGAAAATTTTGCTTTCCACAATCCAATTGTTGCGAGGATAAGTCCTGACGTACTTATGTAGCCGCTTGCAATCCACTGTGGCCCCCACCAATTTCCATCAACATGATTGCCGAATACAAGCGGAAGGAAAAAGGTTATAAATCCTGGAATAGTAAAATTCCCCCAACTTGCGTAGTCAACATTTCCTACAGGTCTATTCGCATGCAAAACATATTCTACAAAAGAGAAAAGTTGTACACTACTAAGCAACAATGGTCCCAATAAAAAACTTGCGGTAATACCAATTCTTTTTTTAAAGGATAACCGGCTAAAGAAAAATAGATACAAGGATATGAAAAACATTGTGTAATAGGTCGTTTGTGGATGTCCCGAAAGAAACTGCACTGTTTGCATAAAGATAAGTAAGAGTAAATATTTCAAGTTTCTCTTTTGTACGAATACATATGCAAAATAAAAAATAAGAGGAATATAAACTACGATATTAAGATATGTCATGTTTCCATAGAGATTAGCTATTGTTCCCCCAAAAGCAAAAATAACCCCTCCAAGAAATGCAGCGAGTTGGGATGTTTTTAAAGCTCGAAGAAAAATGTACTGGAATGTTGCCATAAAGAAAAAATCCAATACCCCAATAATAGTGAGTGCCCGCGGTACTGCAAAAATAAAATACAAAAAATTGAGCGGATGCAATACTCCTACATTTAAATCAGCAAAATAAGGAATTCCCAAAAATACATATGGGTTCCATAAAGGAAAAATACCACTTGAAAGTTGTTGGACCAGAAAATATTTTGCCGGAATGTTTAAATGAAAATTATCCCCTTCATAAAAAACCTGTCCAAAAAAAAATACTTTATAAAAGAGTAAACAACAAATAACTGCAAAGAATAAAATTGGCCAAAATTTTTGAAGAAACTTTGTCATAAGCTTTTGTAGACTGCGTCTAATTTACCGGCAATAATTTCTGTGTCATGTACTTTTTCTGCCCGCTCGCGTGCCTTTTTGGCATATGCTACACGAAGATTCGGGTAGAGTATGTAATTTTTAATTGCCTGATATATAGCATAAAAGTCCCCCGGCCCTACTACAATACCCCCATCCCCAATATTTTCGGGTATACCACCGGTATACGTGGTAACAATAGGAAGCCCTGCTGCTTGTGCCTCAAGAAGCGCCGTAGAATATTGCTCTTGCCAAAACGTATCAGGCTTACTGGGGGCTATAAAAATATCTGCTCTTCTATATTCATCCGGCATTTTTTCATAAGGAACTGACGTATGTAAAACCAACTCGGTAATTCCCAACTGTTTTTCCATTTGCCACATAGCATCTTTTTGGCTACCGTTTCCTACAAAAATAAATTCTAATTTGTAGTCTTGTAATGCTGTATCTGTAAAAAGTAACTTTGCCGCATATAGTATGTCAAAAACTCCTTTGTATACTTCCAGCCTTCCGGAAAAGAGAATCCTAAAATGTTTTTTCTTTTTTGCTTGCTGAATAAGAAAATCTTTTTGCGGGGTAAATATTTTTGTATTTATCCCATGGCTTACCACGGTAATTTTTTTCTCATCCATACCCTCAACCAAAAGCATTGCCTTACTCTTTTCGGTAAGGGCAATGACATGATCTATTTCTTTTCGAAATCGTGCTTTATATTCTCTCCTGCCTGCAATACTTTCATTATTAAAAGGAATATTTTCTAGAATTGTTGCAACTACTTTATTTACATATCCTTTTTTCTTTGCGTCCAATGCTTGCTGGGTATAATGGTAAAAATCCTGTGCACTGTGGACTATGTCAAACCCCCGTAAATTTTCTTCTAATCCTACCAGGTAATGTGCATCGGTAAAAACCCTATTCAGTACAGGCATTTTGAAAGGAAATTCCGGTACGTCCATAGGACTGGGAAGTTTCACAACAGGGAAGGAAAAATTGTCGTGGTAGGAAGTTAGCGATCCAAATGCAGTTATATCGTATTTCTTTACCAAAGGCGCAAAAATCTGCATTTCGTATGCGTTGAGAAATTTACCACGAATAATAGCTAATTTTGACTTTTTCATAGACTTTTTCATAGACTTTTACCATGAATTATATACCTGAAGTACTCTGCTGGAAAGGATCAACCCCCTCTTCACTGTATAATAAGTTAGTATATTATACAATCAAAAAATTTAACCCTGTTTTATTACGCCCAGAAAATCGCGTGCAAACTTCATCCAGGTAAAATTTTGTGCCTGCACAATTGCTTTAGTAGATAAGCTTTGGCGAACCTTTTCATCCAACATGTTTTCCATGGCCTGAGCAATTTCCTTGGTATTTTTTGGGTCGACTAGTATTCCTGCCCTTCCTACCACTTCAGGTACGGCTCCAGCTTTCGGTCCTATTACAGGTACGCCAAAACTCATTGCTTCCAAAAAAGTCAGTCCAAAGCCCTCAGAAAGGCTTGGAGACACAAATGCAAGAGCGTTTTTGTATAAATTGGCAAGTGTTATCTCATCCACATTGCCGAGAAACATAATCCTCTTTTGTACTTTCTCAGGAAACTTTTTCAATGTTTTATCAATTTCCTTATCCTTCCACACATCTCCCCCCACAATCAGCAATTGGAGATTTGCTATTGGATATTTGCTATTGGATATGTTACTGAATGCCTTCAGTAACATCGGAATGTTTTTCTGCGGCTTCAACGCTCCGACAAATAAGAAATAAGGCGAAGCCGTCATCCCCTTGATCCGGGATCCAGTTCCTTTTTTCCCCTGAGTGTAATCGAAGGCTCTTACCCCTTCTGGAATAACTATTATCTTCTTCTCAGAAATACCATAAAACTTTTCTATATCTTTTTTCGTGGCTTTTGACGGGACAATGATTGTATCTGCGTACCGTGCTGCTGCTTTGCTTTCTGCATGTAACTTTCTGTATGATCCTGGATACATTTTAGGATATTCTTCAAATAATAGATCATGAATAATAACAATACTTTTATATGTCTGCAAAGGAAGCTTTAGTGGCAAGGATTGATTGAGTCCTACAAAAATATCTGGCTTGTCTTTAATAAGCTGCAGGGGTAGCCAGATTTTGGTCCA
>JANWIQ010000058.1 GCA_025449795.1 Minisyncoccota bacterium | reverse complement strand
TGCAATACATTGCCCTGCTTCATCTCTAGCAGCCGCCATCCATTGAAGAAAAGAAGCATACGTGGTATTACCCCGGGCTAGATATTCACTTCTCATTTCGCCAAATGTTTGCTCTAGTGGCTTTTCTTCAGAAGCCGTGTGCTGAAGAGTATTAAGTGCGATATGCAGTTTTAGAAGGGCACTTCCTGCAGCTGTGAGCACTTCCTGGTTGTTGTTACTTTCTGCTGAAGCTTGGATAAAATCAAGGGCAAGTTTCATATTGGATGAAAATAAATTTTCTATCTGTAGCATATGGGCAATACGTGCTTGCGGATCACCATCTTTTAAGAAGTACAGTTTGCGATACATTTCTGTTGTCTGGGTCCTGAGTTCGGTTGGACCCATATCAGGTAAAGATGTTTGTTCACGAGGGAAATGGCGAAATTGTTCATTCATAGATGTTAGGAGGGTTTATAGTAGCTATTCATATAGGAGGCAAATTTTTTGTATTCTTGGAAGAGCTTATTGTATGCTTCGGTATGCTTTTCGTGTGGCTGAAGGAAATTTACTGGTTTTACCACGTTTTTATAAAATTCAGGGAGTTTGTCAAATCCTTCTTGTGCAAATTTAGCAAAAATAGCAGCACCAAATGGAGAATGGTCTTGTACGGTGATAACTTCTGTTGGAATACCTAAGACATCAGTAATAATTTCTCTCCATAAGGAATTTTTTGCTCCTCCTCCACTTAAGACAACGCGCTTAAGAGGCATAGACATCTCTTGAAACACATTCAGACATTCTTTCATACTGTATGCAACCCCTTCCATAATGGCTCGCATTACATGTAATTTTGTGTGGGTTACTGACAAGCCAATGAATGATCCTTTGAGGTTGGGATTAAAGTATGGTGTTCTTTCACCAGCTAAAAATGGCAAGAAATATATACCTCCACTGCCTAGAGGAATTGTTTCTATATTTTTTATTACTTCACTATAATCAACACTTTCTTCATCGAGGATATTGTTTTTGAACCATTTTAAGGATAATCCAGCTGAAAGCGTTGCAGCCATGTAGAGTCCAATGTTGTCCAGAGCATGGTTGAGTGTATGGAGGCGATTCTTTTTATCTATGAGTCCTTTATTATCGACGACAAGAAATTGTCCACCGGTTGATAGTGCAATCATCGCATCGCCTTTTTGTACAAGCCCACTTCCCATGGCAGCCATGCTTTGGTCACTGCCGCCAAAAATGGGAATTCCTTCCCGTAATCCAATCATTTTTGCTACCTTGGCAGTAAGCCCTCCATACGGAGCAGTTGTCGCTTCAACTTTTGGAAAAATCTCTTTTTTTAGTCCCAGGCCAGTAATAATGGTATTTGACCACTCTTTCTTTTTATAATCGAATGCCGCTGTTGCAAGAGCATCTGTCGGCTCTGTACGAAGTACTCCGGTGAATCGGTAAGCAAGATAGTCTTTGGGAGAAGAAATTATAGTAATTTTTTCATACACTTCCGGTTCATTATTTTTTATCCAAAGGAGCGAAGGAAGTAAAAATCCTGAAAAAAGAGGATTTCCTGTAATGTTATATAATTTTCCTTTATGAAACTTTTGCAGAATTGTTTCAACTTCTTTCTGTGACCTTTTATCAAGCCAGACAATTGCTCTTCTTAAAACAGACCTGTGTGAGTCATACGTAACTAGTCCATGCATTTGCCCAGATATTCCAATACCACAAACAGCTTTCATATCTGCTTTTACGCTTAGGATTTGGAGAATTTCTAAAATAGTGCTCCACCAAATTTCTGGACTTTGCTCTACCCAAGAAGACTTTCTTGAGACAAAAGAAACATTTTTTGCCGCTGTAGCTAAGACTTTTCCATCGGCTTGCATCACGAGGCCCTTTATGACCGACGTTCCCAAATCAAGGCCAATATAGGTATTCATAGTATGTAGTTTTTATACAATATGCTTTTCTGTAGCAGGTGTCAAGGTATATGTGGTTATACAAAAATTTTACAAATTTGCATCTTTAAGAATCTGTGCTATACTTTGTCCAATCTGCTCATCTGCCCCACACAAGTATGCCAAGAACAAAAAGACCATCCTACGCTAAAGCTAGGGATGGTAAACAAAAAAAAGCAGCAAGAAAAACCCTTCGACAAGCTCAGGGTAAACGAGTCAAAGTTTCTTCTCTTCGAAGGATGATCAGGTCTGTAAGATGGTCTGAGTCATATACAAGTCTTCTTATGGGAATTATCGCAGTGGTGGTAGGCGTACTTTTTGTTGTGTCCTTTCTTAGACAAACCCATCATGTCCAACAGACAAGCTCTACAAGTACGACCGCGATAACTGCTTCCCCTGGTGGTGCACCTTCTGAATTACAACCTGGTCAGAAGACATATACGGTAAAAGCAGGAGATGACTTATGGCATATTGCAGAAATGGAATATAAATCCGGCTATAACTGGGTAGATATTGCAAAGGCAAATAATTTATCGGATCCAAGCATGATTTTTTCGGGCAACACGCTTATTGTGCCACAGGTTACGCCTGCGGTTGCAACAATCTCGCCAACCCTTACGCCAACTCCCGAGGTTGGTTTGAAAACTGGTCAAAGCGATACAATTACAGGTAGTACTTATGCAGTGCAAAAAGGCGATGACCTGTGGCATATTGCAGTGCGTGCATATGCAGATGGATACCAATGGACAAAAATAGCTCAAGCAAATGCTCTTTCTAATCCCAGCCTCATTTTCTCTGGAAATGTATTAAAGATTCCTCGATAAAGAACTGAGCGGGCGACGAGAATCGGACTCGCTACCTTCTCCTTGGGAAGGAGACATTCTACCGGTGAACTACGCCCGCAACAGGATGATTATACCATTTGGAAAAGAATCTAGGTACAGCTGAAAAGCATCACAAATTTTGCAATAGTAATTTTTGTGATGGAAGTAGGCAACATTTAGCGGAAAGCGAGCATAAGGTAGAGTAAAAATGGGTAATTGTGAAATAAGAGAGATTTTAGTATAATACACATATGTTAGCTACAGTTGGCTTTGTCCCAGGAGATATCGTAAAGGTTTACCAGAAAATCCAAGAAGGCGATAAGACCCGTACCCAGGTTTTTGAAGGGGTTGTATTAGCTATTCGAGGCCGAGGAGAAAATAAAACCTTCCATGTGCAAAAAATGGTAGGAGAGATTGCAGTAGAAAGAATTTGGCCTGTACAGTCTCCGCTTGTTGAAAAGGTAGAGGTAAAAGCACATGCAAAATACCGGGTAAAACGGGCAAAACTCTACAATCTTCAAGTTCCACGACCAATAGTACATTAACGAATACTACCAATACTACAAATATCAAATAATACCAATATCCAATGGATTCTGTTAGGATATTTCTATGAGGATTGTAAATCCAATTGGGAAAAAGGGAGAAGATATTGCCGTAGAGTTTTTGAAAAAGAAAGGATATTCAATTCTTGAAAGAAATTATAGAAAGCAGTATGCAGAAATAGATATTGTGGCCATAAGCAATAATATATTAGTATGTGTAGAAGTTAAGACAAGGACAAGTAATAGATTTGGTACGCCATTTGAATCAATAACTTCTTGGAAACTGCGCCCTGTTACAAAGTTAGCAGAATATTATCAAATGACTCACAAAGAATTGCCAGATGAGATGAGAATAGATGCAATTGGGGTTACGCTAAACGCTATCAATGAGGTAGAGAAAATAGAACACCTGGAAAATATTAGTGGGTTTTAGGTTCAAATCCGCAGGTGCGTACCTAATCCACCCTTGGGGTGGAAACCTAACTTTGATGTAGTTTGGTTAACGCTTTTCCTGAATAGTTCTAATTCTATCTCTTATTTGTGCGGCTTTTTCAAAGTCTAAGTCTCTGGCTGCTTGGGTCATAATTTTACGAAGCCTTTTGATAAGCGCTTCTTTTTCATCCGGAAGCAATACCTCTTTTTCTTCAAAATGCTCGAGAAGTGAAAGTGGTTGTGCATACGTACCTCGGGTTTCTTCTTCATCTTCTTCCACAAGCCGGGCACGAATGGTTTTTTCTATTTGTTGGGGTGTGATGTTATGTTTTTTGTTGTAAGCAAGCTGCACTTCACGACGACGTGCGACTTCTTTCATAGCAAAGTCCATAGAGCGTGTTTGTGTGTCGGCGTACAGAATGACCTGAGAATCAATATTTCTTGCAGCACGACCCATTGTCTGGATAAGGGACGTTCGGCTTCTGAGAAAGCCTTCTTTGTCTGCATCTAAAATTACCACCAGTGCAACTTCCGGAAGGTCTAACCCTTCTCTGAGCAAATTAATTCCCACAACCACATCCACATCTCCTCTACGAAGTTGGTCAAGCACTTCTTGTCGCTCGAGCGTAATAATATCCGAGTGCAAGTAGGCAACGTTAATTCCTTGTTCTTCTAGGTAGCTTGTTAGCTCTTCTGACATTCTTTTGGTAAGCGTTGTCACAAGTACCCGCTGGTGTTTGGCTGTCCTCTTTTTAATCTCTGCAATAAGGTCTGGGATTTGTCCTTTTGTCGGTTTGAGGATTACTTCTGGGTCTACAATGCCAGTTGGGCGGATAAGTTGCTCTACAATTCCTTTGTCGCCAGTGCTTGTCTTCGTAAGCGAAATTTCATATTCGTCTGGAGTAGCTGAGACATACGTCACCTGCTTGACCCGCCGCATAAATTCTTCAAATTTGAGGGGTCTATTATCCAGTGCTGACGGCAAACGAAAGCCGTAATCGATAAGTGTTTCTTTTCGAGCTCTGTCTCCGTTATACATACCACGAATTTGTGGGACCGTGATATGGGATTCGTCAATAAATAATTGCCAATCAGGACTGCACGCATACATATAATCTAAGAGCGTGTATGGCGGGTCACCTGGTTTTCTGCCATCAAAATAGCGAGAATAATTTTCTATGCCATTTACATAGCCAACTTCCCGTATCATTTCAAGATCATATTTGGTCCGCTGCCGTAATCTTTGCGCTTCTACAACTTTGCCGGATGCAGTGAGTCTATCAACCTGTTCGTCACAGTCCTTTTGTATTTGTGGAAAAACGCTGTCGTAGGTCCGAGGGTCAGTCATATAGTGTTTGGACGGATAAATTACCGTGCCGTGGAGAAGAGAGATTGTTTCACCGGTAGTGACATCAAATTCTTCAAGTTTTTTTAATTTTCCGTTTTCAATGTCTATTCGGATACCATAATCCTGGTACGAGGGAAAAAGATCGATGCTTTCTCCGCGAACACGGAAAGTCCCTCGCTTAAATCCAAATTCATAGCGCTCGTACTGTAAATCTGCAAGACGCACCATAATATTCCGTTGCTCAACCTTCATACCAGGTTTTAGTTCGAGGATAAATTTTCCATACTCAACAGGAGAACCAATGTTATATATACAAGATACGGATGCAACAACGATAACATCTTTGCGGGTAAGGAGGTTGGTTGTTGCAGAAAGACGAAGCTTGTCTATTTCTTCATTTATTTCTGCCTCTTTTTCAATATACGTGTCTGTAGTCGGTATGTATGCCTCTGGTTGGTAATAGTCATAATACGAAACAAAGTAGCAAACAGCATTATTTGGGAAAAATTCTCGGAACTCCTGATAGAGCTGGCCTGCAAGTGTTTTATTGTGGGAGATAATAAGGGTTGGCTTTTGGATATTCTGGATAACACTTGCCATGGTATAGGTCTTGCCACTGCCAGTAACACCAAGCAAAACTTGTTGTTTTGTCCCTTGTTCTACATTTTTTGTTAGATTTGCTATTGCCTGAGGTTGGTCGCCTGCAGGTTTGAAATTTGATGTAAGCTGAAAATTCATACAGTTATTTTATCATAGAAAGTATATTGATCACGTTAGGTACTTCTTTGTAGTAGTTTGCATCGATTGACAATAATACTCGAACGTTTGTATATTATTCTTAGATAGTAATTATTATTTACTACGTACTACAAACTACTAGCTACTATCTACTAATATATGGCAGGCGTATTATACAGAAAAGAAAGAGAAGTATTGGAATTTTTGGTCCAATTCCAAAACCAATTTGGGTATTCGCCAACCCTCTCTGAAATTGCGAAAGCAACAGATCACCGCAGTAATGCAACCGTACATACTATTGTCCGATCACTTGTAGAAAAAGGATATGTACAAAAAGTAGAAGGTAATTCAAGAGTGCTTAAGGTACTTGATGCAAAAATTACTTCAACCATGAGTGGGACAACTTCATCGATAGAATTGCCGCTCATGGGCTTTATCGCTGCAGGAAAACCATTGGAGCCTCACACAGATCCGAACGCAACCATTCAAATTTCCGCATCTATGATTTCGGGCCAAAAGACAGCATTCGCACTGCAGGTAAAGGGCGAGTCAATGATAGAAGATGGTATATTGGATGGAGATTTTGTAGTGATAGAAAAAGAGCATGAAGTAAAAAATGGGGACATTGTGGTAGCGCTCGTTGACGACAATTTGGCAACACTGAAGAAGTTTTTTCGAGAAGATGGGCGCGTTGTCTTAAAACCGGCAAATGCAGCAATGCAACCAATTTACCCTACAAGAGTTACTATCCAGGGGAAATGCGTGGGACTCATTAGGAAATTCTGAAGAATTTCCAAAGCAAGAATAATGAATAAAGTATTATGGTTTTTTCTCCTTAATTTATAATTCTTACTTCTTAATTCTCTTATCTAAGCGAACTATTTTCAGCTTGTGGTTGATGTACCAAAGCAAACCAAGCACCACGATAATGCCGATAACTAATTCAAATTTTCTAAAAACGGGCTCAAGGCTGTTCCAGTGTGTTCCTAGCGCATCTCCCAGATAGACAAAACTCACACACCATATGACCGATCCAATGAGCGTATAGGTAAGTGTTTTGGCAAAGGAAACGCCAGAAAGTCCGGCAAAAAGTCCGATGATGGTACGAAATCCAGGCATGAGTTTTGCAAGTACAATAATAATATTTCCTTTTTTCTCAAACCATCCTTGTACTGTCCGATATTCATGCTGGCTTATAAGGATAAATTTGCCATATTTGTTAATAAGATTAAGAACAAAATTTTCTTCAAGGTAATACCCAATTGCATATAAGATCATTGTTCCAAATACATCGCCCGCAATGCCTGCAAGCATTACAAAAGGCAAAATAAATGTGCCTTTTTGTGCCAAAAATCCTGCAAAAGGGAGAGTAATTTCTGATGGAATAGGAATAAGCGCAGCTTCTAGTGTCATAAGGAGAAAGACGCCAGCATAGCCAATAGTCTGAATGAGATGTATAATTAAACCTGATAATTGCGCTAACATATGAGTGAAATGAACACCGGAACTTTGTTTATTGTAGCAACACCAATTGGCAACATGCAAGATATCTCTTTGCGTGCAATCCAAACGCTTTTAACAGCGGATATAATTGCATGCGAAGATACGAGACGAGCGGGGATCTTCCTCAAAAGAATTGAAGAAGAAATACTACCAATACTACAAATAAATACCAATACTACCAATAAACCGAGGTTGCTTTCGTATTACGATCAGGTGGAAAAGCAGAAAGCGCCTGAAATAATTACCCTTCTTCTGCAAGGACTAAATGTTGCGCTTATTTCGGACGCTGGGACGCCGCTTGTGTCAGATCCAGGCTACCGAGTAGTAAAAGAGGCAATAGAGGCAGGAATTAAAGTAGAATCAATTCCAGGTCCATCCGCAGTGCTTACCCCACTCACGGTAAGCGGATTGCCAAGCGATAAATTCTTTTTTTTGGGATACTTGCCAAAAAAGCCCGGACACAGAAAAGAATTGCTCACTTCGCTTACTAATTTACACGGCCAATTAAAAACTACAGTTATCTTCTTTGAAGCGCCCCATCGAATAAAAGGGACTTTGGAAGAATTGGCAGAAGTATTGGGAGAAGAAAAGCATATTGTTGTTGCTCGTGAGCTGACGAAGACCTATGAAGAAGTGCAAAGAGGCACGGTTGAGAGTATGGTGCAGCATTTTCAGAAAACCCAACCCAAAGGGGAATTTGTTATCCTTTTTAATACCGAAGACTAAACATACACCCCCGAGGTGTATGTTGAATATATGCAAATTGTTGTTGAAGGAATTCTCGTTAATTATCAAGCTATTGGAGAAAAGAATAAGCCTGTTTTTCTTATTCTTCATGGGTGGAAACGGTCGATCCGGGAATGGTTACCGGTTGCAAAGCAAATTTCTCAAAAATATTGTGTGGTACTTTTGGATTTGCCGGGTTTTGGGGATACGCATACGCCACAAGGTACATTTTCCATTTATGATTATTCCAAATTCGTAGAGCATTTTCTTGAAAAGTTGGAAATAAAAAAAGTAACGCTTCTTGGACACTCTTTCGGTGGAAGAATAGGAATAATTCTAGGAGCCAAGACAAAAAGGTTGGAAAAGCTTATTTTGGTTGATGCAGCAGGAGTGGAAAAAAGAAGTACGGCCGCGAAAGTAAAAATCTTCTTTTTCAAATCAATAAAACATTTTCTTCCAAAGCAAATAACTGAAAGGCTGCGCCAGCTATTAGGTTCGCCAGACTATAAAACATCCGGTGCTCTTCGACAAACTTTTATTAAGGTAATCAACGAGGATCTTACGTATCTTTTGCCAGAAATTACAATCCCAACAGTATTAATCTGGGGAAGTAGAGATAGGGAAGTGCCCTTATGGAAAATAAAACGCATGAAAAAAATGATCCCCAATTCCAATCTTCGCGTAGTATGGGAGGCAGGACATAGCCCATATATGGAAAAACCCAAAGAGTTTATGGAGATTTTACAAGAAAATATATGATAAAAAAACTTTTTCCTTACATGTTACAATTACATATTTTTCAGTTGGATGAATATAATATTGGTAAATTTTTTCGGTGGATTTTTTCTCATTTTTTTACAAGGACGTTGGAAAATAAAAAAAAGTTTATAATGACTTCAAAAGCGAAAGTTATACTCATTTTGGCAGGAATGCTTGTTATTGTTATGTTCATGTCTCTTGGAATAATGTTTCACTGGATTGGCCTTTTGGTTGGAGTAATTTTGGCAACACAAGCATACTTTTTCCTTGCCATCGCGTACGCACTTCTTTTGCCATACCAATTGTATAAGAGAAAAAAAGTCAAGATTTCCACAGAAAAAAAACTTTTATCTATGCCCCATGTAAAAGTAATTGGGATTACAGGCTCGTATGGCAAAACAAGCGTAAAAGAATTTTTATATGCAATTTTGAAGACGAAATATAAGGTGCTGAGAACTCCCGGAAGCTATAATACGCCCCTTGGCATAGCAAAAGTAGTGGATTTAGAACTGGACAATTCATATGAGTACTTCATATGTGAAATGGGTGCATATAGAAGAGGAGAAATTAAAGAAATTTGCGATATGGTGCATCCTACCTATGGCATTTTGACTGGTATTAACGAGCAGCATATTGAGACTTTTGGATCTCTAGAAAATACAACGAAAGGAAAATTTGAGCTTATTGATGCACTTCCCGAGAATGGGTTTGGCGTAGTGAATGGAGACAATGTGTTGATCAGAAATTATGTAGAAAGCGAACCTCACCCTAGCCCTCTCCTAAAAGGAGAGAGAAAAAATAGTGTTTCCAAGGAAATTATTATGTATGGATTTTCGGATAAGAAATTTTTGATAACAAATATAGTACAGACACATGAAGGAAGTAGTTTTACTCTTGTCCTTGATGGTAAAGAATATAAAGCAAAGACGAAATTATTCGGAAAGTCAAATTTACAAAATATTTTAGGTGCTGCAACCATGAGCTATTTGCTGCATATGACTCCGCAAGAAATAGTAAAAGCTATAGCAATGCTAGAATCTGTCGCACATAGACTGGAGATAAAGCATTTGAAAGACATAACCATCATTGATGATGCATACAATAGTAATGTGGATGGATTTCAGGAAGCAATAGCGCTTCTTAGTAGTTTTGATACGCCAAAAATTTTAGTAACACCAGGTATTGTGGATTTGGGGAATAGGACAATACAAATCCATGAGAGTTTGGGAAAGCTTTTGGGTACTGTGGATTATGTATTTCTAGTAGGGGAGTCTGATAGGACAAAAGGACTTGCGATGGGGATAGAAAATAAGAAAAAGGTTATTAAGCTTCATTCAATTCGTGAGGTATGGGGAGAGATTGATAAACTTGATTTGCAAAATCCAGTTGTGTTACTTGAAAATGATCTTCCTGATAATTACTAGGCCTTGCCCTTTGTGCCTGAATTAAAATTCTCTAAGATATTGCTGGAAAATGTTGTGGTATTTTTCTTCATATCATGATAGCGTTCTATAGCTATATCAATAAGCCTATTAAGTAAATTGGTAAAAGGAAGTCCTGATGCTTCCCAGAGATAAAAAGAAAGTGAGCCTGGAATAGTATTAATTTCTAATACAACAACCTGACTGGTCTTTTCATTGTAGAGAAAGTCAATTCTGCATACCCCGGATCCATCCAGTACATCAAAAGTCTTTCGGGCATAATTTTGAATTTTTTCTTCAATTTCTTTTGGAATTTTAGCAGGAATTTGTCTCTTCGCTCTTGCCATACCTTTTGAACCACCAGATTTACTATTGCCTGTATATTTATCTTCGTACGTAAGCACTTCTCCGGAGGAGAAAACTTCTTCACATACCGATACAGATGAGGTGAGTCCCGCGTTACCCATAACCGATACATTAATCTCTCTCGCATTTTCAAAACTTTCTTCAACAATTATTTTTCTATCAAATACTGCAGCCACCTCAATAGCATTTACTAATTCTTTTTTATTATGTGCTTTTGTCGTGCCAATACTTGAGCCACCATTTGCAGGTTTCACAAAAAGAGGATACGTGAGGGATTTTTCAATGCCTTTAAGAAGTTGGTCTGACTCTTTTTCCCAGACATTTCTAAAAAACCAAAGCCATTTGGTAATAGGGATGTCTGTCTGCTCAAAGGCTTGCTTCATAGCTACTTTATCCATACCCAAGACTCCTCCAATAACTCCCGGCCCAACGTAAGGCAAATCCATTAACTCAAAAACACCTGAAAGTCCACCATTTTCTCCAAGACCGCCATGAGAAGCATTAAAGATAACGTCGATAGGTTCTACGCGGGAGGATTTATTAAAGGGATTTATGGATTTCTTCTGGATTGGTTGGAGTCCTTTTTCACTATCAAGGGTAATTGTTTCTTGTATACTTTTTTTTGGGATGGATAAAAGATTTTTGAAGTTTTCTATTTTTGTTAACTCTGGCCCTGAATACCATTTTCCATCCTTTGCTATGTAGACAGGAATAACGTCAAACTTCTCTTTATCAAAATGTTCTATTGCTTGGATGCCGGTAATAATGGAGACTTCGTGCTCTGGAGATTTTCCTCCAAAAACAACAGCTACGCGAATTTTTTTATTGGCCATAGGGAAATGATACGGTTTGTACCTTAAATAGTCAAGGTAAGCCTATTTTGTTATAATCAAATACACATGAGGTTCCCCTCTTTTTTAAGAAAAACTTATCATCCGCTAAACGTAATAGAGATTTCTGAGGAAAACATATTGCATAATTACCATTATTTGGTAAAAACAGCAAACCTAAATATTGCTCCTGTCCTCAAAAGTAATGCATATGGCCATGGAATAGTGCAGGTGGCAAAAATTTTAAACAAAGTAGGCGCTCCATTTTTTTGCGTAGATAGTCTGCACGAGGCATATCAATTATATAAAGCAAAAATTAAAACGCCTATCCTTATCATGGGGTATATACATCCTGAAAATCTAGCTGTAAAGACTTTACCTTTTTCATATGCCGTCTATACAGATGAGATGCTTGAAGCAATTAAAAAGTATCAACCTCAGGCAAGTGTTCATATCTTTGTAGATACTGGTATGCATAGGGAAGGAGTTTTATTAAAGGATTTGCCTATGTTTGTTGCTAAAGCAAAGAACATAGGATTAAACATTGAAGGACTTATGTCTCACTTTGCTATGGCAGATAAACCAAATAATATGGATACGAAGCAACAAGTTAAAAACTTTACAAAAGCAAAAGAAATGCTTGCCTCTTTAGATATTTTTCCAAAGTATGTACATATAGCTGCGACAAGTGGAGTATTAAATAGTTCTCGACTTAGCTCGAACAATAAGATTCTGAACCGAGTTCAGAATGACAAAAAAATATTGGGGAATATGGCAAGAGTTGGAATAGCTTTATATGGGATAGATCCTGAAGGAGTGAATATACATCTGAAGCCTGTTCTTTCTCTCACCTCAACGATTGCGCAAATAAGACATATGAAAAAGGGTGGAAAAGTGGGGTATGATTTTACTTTTATTGCACAAAAAGATATGAAAATAGCCATTTTGCCAATCGGCTATAACGATGGAGTGAATCGGAAATTATCAAATACAGGATATGTAAAAATAAGAGGAAAATTTTGTCCTATTATTGGCAGAATTAGCATGAATAT
>JANWIQ010000057.1 GCA_025449795.1 Minisyncoccota bacterium | reverse complement strand
GGAATTTGTTCTGCCTTAAAATAATCACCCAAAGACCAGTTACCAAGCATTCTAAAAAAAGTAGTATGTCTATCGTCGCCAACTTCGTCGATATCAACTGCTCGAAAAACATTTTGCACATCTACTAATTTATTTCCTGCCGGGTGGGGTTCACCGAGCAGATAAGGAACTAATGGCTGCATACCACTTGAGGTAAAAAGGGTAGTTGGGTCATTGAATGGTACCAGAGGAGCGCCGGGAATTCTTTTATGTCCGCGCTTTTCAAAAAAGGAAATATAGATATCGATAATTTGCTTTGCCGTCATAGAGATAATTATACCATGGGGAAAGTATGATAATAAAACAGCAACGTGTCGATCGTGTTACACCTTCCAGGTGACATAGGCTCGACACCTTCATTTTCTGCATTTGACGAAAAGGTAAATGTATGTAAGTCTTATTATATGGCGGATAAGAGAATTCCTCTTGTAACCAATGAGTTCTATCATGTATTTAATCGTGGTGCAGCAAGACAACCTATTTTTCTTTCACCTTCCGATTACAGACAAGCAAAATTAACAATTGATTATTACCGTTTTGCCCATCCTCCTATTCGTCTAGGCAGGCTGAAAGAATTATCAATACAGCAACGTAACGACATTCTTTTGCAATTACATAAAGAACATGATGTTCAGGTAGACATTATTAGTTTTGTTCTTATGCCAAATCATTTCCATTTTCTACTCCGACAAATAAAAGAAAAGGGAATTTCCACTTTTATTAGTAAGTTTACCAATAGTTATACGCGTTTTTTAAACACAAAACATGATAGTGTTGGACCTATTGTTCAGGGAATATTTAAATCAGTTCATATAGAAACAGACGAACAATTACTTCACGTGTCACGTTATATTCACCTCAATCCTTTAATTGGCCATGTAGTAACAGGGAAAGATTTTCTTTTGTATTCACAATCCTCACTTCCGGACTTTTTACAAGGAAATTCAAATATGGTTACATTGGAGCCAGTATTAAACCAATTCAAATCTCCTCAAGCATATAAAGCATTTATTTTGGATCAAGTAGATTATGCAAAAGAGCTTCATGATATAAAGCATCTTATGCTAGAGGAGTAGGTGTCGTGCGTCTTTCACCTTCCAGGTGTCGAGGAGTTAGCTCATGAGGTAGGAGAGAATTTTTTCTTTTTCCTCAAGAGAATTTACAAGTAGGTCTGGCTTTTCTTTTTCCAAGACCTCAGCGGAGTAATTTCCTGTCGGGACACCAATAGATAAGATGCCTCCTTGTTTTGCGCATTGGATATCTCGGGGTGTGTCACCAATAATGACAAAATCGGTAAGTGGCCTTTCTTCACCAAAAACTTTTTTATACTCTTTTTGTGCAACAGGAATAAGTTCCACGCGAGTCAATGCCATATCTCCGAAAGCGCCAAAAGCGATATATTTTTCAAGTCCTGCTTGTTTGAGTTTTTCCATACAAATTGGCTTATTGTTCCCGGTGAGCACGCCACAAGGAATACGATGTTGTTGTAAGTCTTCCAAAAGTGCTTTTGCCCCATTATGTGCCTGAGCATTCTCTCGTTCTTTATGGGTAAGGAAATATGCTGCTAATACGTCTCTTGCTTGTGGTAATTTTTTAAGCGCCTCTTCTTTTGGAATACCATATTTTGTTGTAAAGAAGAGAAATACATGGTTTTGGATCCAGCCATCAGAATCAGCGCCCCGATCCAAAAGTGATGCTTGGGGAAGATTATAAATTTGAGTCAGTGCAACATGGTATGCCTCTGCCAAAAGCTCACTGGCGCTGCCTTCTTTAAGAAGTGTCCCGTCTATATCAAAAAGCGGAATTTTCATGGAAGAATGTATTTTCTTTTGTTATAAAAGCTGGGGTCGTTAAATACTTTTTCTATTATTCCTTTTCCCAAGCTGAATGCTTCTGCGGAGTAACAATCACAATATTGGTTAAAAAGTGCCTCTTCATAGTAGCCTGTCGCCCCGGACTTGATATCGGAAATAATCGCTGCAAGCGACCAATCTTTCTTACTGGTAAAATAAGGTTCTGCGTAGGCATCATGTACCTTTATTACATCAGCAATCATTTGCTTGGCAGATGAGGTGAGGGGAAGGTCTTTAAGAATTGCAGGTACTACAATCCTGCCGCCCCAGAATGGATGGCCCGGCATGGGGGTATTACCTTCCGTAGTACCCATACGAAGGGGTTTTGTTTCTGTGTCCTCTTTATAGAGTAATAATTTCCCACAGTCATGGAGAAGCGCAGTAATAAGCATAATAGTACGTAGCTTGGTTCCATGGATTTTCTGGTCCACAAGCTGAAGAAATTTCTCTTTTGCCTGACTGTTAGTAATAAAACTCCCATCGAGTATTTGCTTTGCTACATCTGCAGTTTTGAGTAAATGGTCATAGGTAGATTCATTATCATGATAACCCGGATAATTCTCTATGATACCTGTAAGCTTTTGAAAAAGTGGATGGACAATAATCTGTTCTTGGAGCTGTTGTTCTGCATCCTGCATATGTACTATTAATTAATAACTAATAACTTGTTGTACTATATCATATTCTTACCCACTTCTCATATTTTTAGGTATACGCTTAGCAAAGAATTGGTACATAATAAGTGCTTGACATGAGGCTTTTGTCTGTGGTATAACTTATTCACCTTAGCAGAAAAGAGAAGAGGGTCAGTGGGACCCTTCGCTTTTTTTTGGTATTGGACTGCCTTTATTTCGAATTTATAGCCGATGCCAAAGCACGATTCTACAATCAATATTAGACAAAACTGGGGACGAGAATATCAAACACTTCCAACCCTAGATTTACTTAACATTCAACGTACCTCATATCAATGGTTTTTAGAAAAAGGCATAGGCGAAATTCTCCAAGAAATCTCTCCAATTGACGACTTCACAGAAAAAAACTGGACACTCTCTCTCAAAGATTACCGAATAGGCAAACCAGTTTCTACTCCTGAGGCAGCAATGGAAAAAGGAGTAACCTATGATGCGCCTTTATACGGAGAAGCAGCACTCCTAAACAAAAAGACAAATAAAGTCATTAGTCAAGAAATCTTTCTAGGAGACATCCCCCAAATGACAAGCCGGGGGACTTTTGTTATTAACGGAATTGAAAGAGCTGTCGTTAACCAACTCGTCCGAAGCCCGGGCGTATTTTTTACTGCAACTGTGGATACGGTTACTGGACGAACTCTCTATAATGCGGAAATTAGACCTGTTCATGGAAGTTGGTTGGAATTTTCTACCACACGACATGGGACAATCACGGTAAAAATAGATAGAAGACGAAAATTCCCTGTAACCACCTTCCTTCGTGCTATCGGTATTGCTTCCAATGAAACAATTACTACGAGATTTGCTCAAGTTGATACAGGTGCAGACCGATTTATAGAAAATACTCTTAAAAAAGATGAAACAGCTTCTGAGACAGAGGCAATGATTGAGATTTTTAAGAAGATGCATCCTGGCGAACCAGTCGTCTTAGAAAAAGTCCGAGAAGCGCTTCTTGGACTTTTTTTCAATAATAGAAGATATGATCTTGGACCAGTAGGAAGATACAAAATTAACAAAAAATTAAAAGAGAGTGAAGGATTTTCTCCAACAGATGAGCATGTGCTTACTGTACATGACGTGGTGGGAGCCATTTCGTATTTGATTGGTCTTACAAAAGGTGTTGGAGTTGTTGATGACATTGATTCTCTTGCAAACAGACGTGTAAGAAGTGTTGGAGAACTCGTTGCATCAACTGCGTTTCGTGTGGGCGTACTGCGCCTGGAGCGAAGTGTCAAAGAAAGAATGTCTCTCATGCAGACAGACCAACCAGTTGCTCTGAGTAACCTTATTAATGCACGGCCGATTATGGCATCGCTCAACGAATTCTACCGAACCTCCCAGCTCTCCACCATCCTTGACCAGACCAACCCACTTGCAGAAATAGATAACTTAAATCGTCTTACTGTTATGGGTACTGGTGGTATTTCCAGAGAGCGAGCAGCATTTTCAATCCGTGACATTAATGCTTCACAATATGGAAGAATTGATCCTATCCGAAGTCCTGAAGGACCAAATATTGGCCTGGTGACGTATTTGGCATTGTATGCACGCGTCAATGATTTTGGATTTTTGGAAGCACCATATAGAAAAGTCGTAAAAAAAGGAAAAAAGATGGTCGCGATAGATGAAGTTGTTTATCTGGATGCAGAAGATGAATACCAACAATACATTACTCATTCAGGTGTATTGACCGAGGAAAATACTATTGGTGCTGACCGTGTTCCAGCACGTTTCCGAGGAGAATTTATAGAAACGGAAGCGGACCAAATCCAGTATGTTGACATTTGTCCACGACAAGTTGTTGGCACAGCAGCATCTCTTATTCCATTTGTTGCTCATGATGAAGCTAACCGTGCACTTATGGGAACCCACATGCAATGTCAGGCAGTACCACTCGTGCATCCAGAGTCACCAATCGTGGGGACGGGCATGGAATCTGTTGTGGCGCAGGTAATGGGAAGGGTTGTTATTGCACCATTTGATGGGGAAATAACGCATGCAGACGCTTCCTCTGTGGTATTGAAGGGCAAAAAAGAAACACAAACATTCCCAGTAAATTCTTTCCTTCGCACGTCCAATGCAACCGCCTATATTCAACGCGTGAAGGTTGTTGCAGGACAAAAAGTGAGCAAAGGCGCTATCCTTATCGATGGTCCGGCAGCGCTTGAGGGAGAGTTGGCTCTCGGACAAAATTTAGTAATTGCCTATACCTCATTTGAAGGGCTTGGGTACGAAGACGCTATTGTGATTTCTGAGCGCCTGGTAAAAGAAGATGTCCTCTCAAGTATTCATATCGAAAAGTATGAAGCATCAGTTGTAGAGACAAAATTAGGAGCAGAAGAAACAACACAAGATATCCCCAATGTGGCTGAAGAAGATTTGGCCAAACTTGATGAAGAAGGTATTGTGGTAGTTGGTAGTACGGTAGAGCCGGGAAATATTTTGGTCGGCAAGATTGCACCCAAGGGAGAGACCGAGCTAACCGCAGAAGAAAGATTGTTACGAGCTATTTTTGGAGAGCAAGCAAGAGAAGTCAGAGATACGTCTTTGCGAATGCCACACGGTGAAAAAGGGACCGTAGTAAATATCCAGATTCTAGACAGAAAAAAGGGCGATGAATTAGAAGCAGGAACCATTAGAAAGATTATCGTCGAAGTTGCACAATTTAGACACGTGGTGGTGGGAGATAAACTTGCGGGAAGACATGGAAATAAAGGAGTTATTTCACGAATTCTTCCTGAAGCTGACATGCCTTACCTGGAGGATGGAACACCAGTAGACATTATTATTCAGCCAATTTCCGTGCTTGCGCGTATGAATTTAGGCCAGATATTAGAAGCACATCTTGGATGGGCTGCAAAGAAATTAGGTACAAAAGTTGCCGTGCCTGTATTTGAAAACGTTTCAGAAGAAAGAATTATTGCGCTTTTAAAAAAAGCTGGACTTCCTGTAGATGGCAAGCAATTGCTTTTTGATGGACGAACCGGTATGCCATTCGATAATAAAGTTGTTGTTGGTATTGAGTATATTATGAAGCTTATCCACATGGTTGAGGATAAGGCACACGCTCGAAGTACCGGTCCATACTCTTTGGTTA
Source organism: Minisyncoccota bacterium (assembly GCA_025449795.1). Classification (GTDB taxonomy): domain Bacteria; phylum Patescibacteriota; class Microgenomatia; order Levybacterales; family UBA12049; genus JANWIQ01. Next base: position 23,946 of record JANWIQ010000057.1, on the reverse strand, counting down.
CCCAGCAACCACTCGGCGGAAAAGCACAAATGGGCGGACAAAGATTGGGAGAAATGGAAGTGTGGGCACTTGAATCCCACCGTGCGCAACACGTGCTTCAGGAAATGCTTACCTATAAATCTGATGATGTGACTGGCAGAACCAAGACATTTGAAGCGATTGTGAAAGGTACAGAAATTCCACAAGCGAAAGTGCCAGAGTCATTTAAAGTGTTGGTAAAAGAATTACAGTCTTTGGGTCTCTCAGTGGTTCCACAAGGCGCAGCAATTGCAGTAGATGATATTGCTATCCCAAGCGCAGCTCAGGTAGGAGACGATCAGGGAGTAGTTTCTCAACCATCTGACCCAGCAGCAGTTCTGGCAGATGATACGCCGGAAGAAGATAAAGTAGAAGAAGAAACAGAAAAAGAAGTAAAAGAAATGGAAGAGGTATTGGGAAGTGAGTCTGTGTCAGAAGACGCAGCATAATATACTTTTATGGCAAATTTTATAAACAATAAAAAATTGAAAGATGTGACATTTGTAGACTTTAAGTCGCTTAAAATTTTACTGGCAAGTAAAGACGACATGTTAAATTGGTCGTATGGCGAGGTAACAAAGCCAGAAACCATTAATTATCGTACGCTTCGTCCGGAAAAAGACGGACTTTTTGACGAAAGAATTTTTGGTCCTACCAAAGACTGGGAATGTTATTGTGGAAAGTACAAAAGAATTAGATATAAAGGAATTACCTGCGATAAATGTGGTGTGGAAGTAACGCTTTCACGAGTACGACGAGAAAGAATGGGACATATTACCCTTTCTTCTCCGGTTGCGCACGTATGGTTTTTCAAAGGTGCAAGTAGTCCTCTCGCAACAGTTTTGGACGTCTCCCAAAGAAGTCTTGAATCTGTTATTTATTATGCTTCCTATTTGGTTGTCGCAGTTGATGAAGCGAAAAAGAAAGAAGCACTCGAAAAATTGCTCCAGACTATTGAAAAGAGAAAAGAAACATTAAAGTCTGACAAACAAGCAGAAGAAGAAAAAATTAATGACGAAGCGCAAGAGAAAAAACAAGACACCAAGGAGCTTTCTGTAAAAACAGAACAGAAAAAACTCATTGGAGAAGAATTGGCTCTCATGAAGCGACAAAAAATTGCACGCCTCAACGAGCGATTTAGTGAAGAAACGAAAAAAATTGAAGAAATTGGTACAGCACTGACCAATCTTCTGAAGAGTCTCAAGGTAAGTTCTGTTTTATCTGAAGATGAGTACTTTAAGCTCATGGAATATGACATTCCATCTTTCTTTACGCTAAAAACCGGCGCAGAAGCAATCCACGAGCTCGTTGCCCAGCTTGATTTGTCCAGTGTGATAGTCCAGCTCAGAGGAGAGTTGGAAAAGGCTTCTACACAAAAATATCTCAAGCTAATAAAGCGGCTTCGACTTATTGAGGCTATGAAAAAGGCAGAAGTTTCTCCGGTATCCATGATTTTGTCTGTCCTGCCAGTTATCCCACCAGATCTTCGACCTATGGTACAACTTGCCGGTGGAAGATTTGCAACAAGTGATCTCAATGATTTGTATAGACGCGTTATTAATAGAAATAACCGTCTCAAACACTTAATGCTTCTTGGAGCGCCAGAAATCATTTTGCGAAATGAAAAACGCATGCTGCAAGAATCGGTAGATGCGCTTATCGATGCTTCCCAACGGACCAATCAGGTTACCGTGTCGCCACTTCGAAGTCTTTCTGACATGCTTCGAGGAAAACAAGGACGATTTCGACAAAATTTGCTTGGAAAACGCGTTGATTATTCTGGAAGAAGTGTTATTGTTGTTGGTCCAGATCTAAAATTGAATGAATGTGGATTGCCAAAAGAAATGGCTTTGGAAATGTTTAAGCCATTTGTGCTTCGAGAAGTTATTGTGCGAGGATTTGCCCCCAACATTAAAAGCGCAAAGCGATTTATTGAAAAAAGGCCACCGGAAGTTTTTGATATTTTAGAAGAAATAACTAAAAACCACCCGGTCCTTCTTAACCGTGCACCTACCTTGCATAAATTGGGTATCCAGGCATTTTATCCCAAGCTTATTGAAGGAAGTGCAATTTCACTCCATCCATGTGTCTGTGCAGGCTTTAACGCAGATTTTGATGGCGATCAGATGGCAGTCCATATTCCACTTTCACAAAAAGCACAAGAAGAAGCGATCAACCTCATGATGCCACAAAACAATCTTCTCAAGCCAGCAGATGGGTCGCCAATAACGCTTCCAAATAAAGAAATGGCACTTGGTATTTATTATGTGACAACCGTGGATGAGAAGACCAGAAAAAAGAACTTGCCACTATTTAGGGATGCAAATGAATCTTACATTGCTTTTGGTCTTGAGAAAATAAAACTTCGAGAGCCTATTATGGTACGAGTAGAAGATACCGTGCTCGAAACAACTGTTGGGCGACTAAAATTCAACGAAAATCTCCTTGCAGGTATGGAATATGTAAATGAAGGAGTAAAAGCATCTGGTATTAAAAGACTTATTACCAAAGCACTCACCAAATATACTTCTCAACAGGTTGCAGACTTAATTGATCGGGTAAAAAGTCTTGGATTTTATGGTTCTACTGTCTCCGGTATTTCTGTATCTGTATTTGATAATAAAATGGTTTCCAAGAAAGATGATTTGATTGCTGCATCGGAAAAGAAAGTAAAACAAATTGAAGCAGAATACCAAAATGGGCTTATTACCATTGAAGAAAGAAAACGACTTGCCAATGATGTGTGGCTAAAGACAACCGATGAAATTGCAGACCTCACCTGGAATGCCTTGGAAGAAGATAGTGTGATTAAGACCATTATTAATTCCGAAGGGGCACGTGCTGGAAAAGAACAACTCAAACAGCTTAGCGCAATGAGAGGACTTATCCTTGATCCACTTGGAAAGATTGTGGAACTTCCCATTAAATCTAACTTTAGAGAAGGACTGAGTATTTTTGAGTACGTTGCATCCGCAAGAGGGTCAAGAAAAGGTCTTACCGACTCAGCACTCAAAACAGCAAATGCAGGGTATCTGACAAGAAGACTTGTCGATGCTTCTCATGATGTGATTGTTCGAGAAGAAGATTGTGGCACAACAGAAGGCATTGTTGTTTTTGCACAAGATCCAGAGCGCACCTCATCTTTTGCAGATAGAATTACCGGCAGAGTTGCAGCAGAAAAAGTAACAAAAAATAAGAAAACATTCGTTGCAGCAGGGGAATTAATTACCCCGGAAATTGCAAAAGAAATGCAGCAAGCAGAATTTTCAGAAGTATTGGTGAGGTCTCCGCTTAAATGTAAGCTTACCTATGGACTGTGCCAAAATTGTTATGGATGGGATTTCTCCACCAAACAAATGGTACAGACAGGCGTGCCAGTTGGTGTTGTTGCCGCACAATCTATTGGAGAACCAGGTACACAGCTAACCATGCGTGTGAAACATTTTGGTGGCGTTGTGATGAGTGACGTGACCCAGGGTTTGCCCCGAATTGAAGAACTTTTTGAAATGCGTACCCCAAAGAATCTGTCGCCAATTGCGGAAATTACCGGTAAAGTAAGTATAGAGACAACAGAAGACGGATATAAGATTATCGTCAAAAATACTAAAGTACAGCCGGTTGAGGTACAAGAATATTTTGTGCCACTTGCAGCAGAGTTGGCAGTAAAAGATGGACAAGAAATTGTTGCAGGAACTCCATTTGCACGTGGATATCTTGATCCAAAAGAGGTTATCAAAATAAAGGGTGTCCACGATGCCCAGCGCTATATCATTACCGAGGCACAAAAAGTATATGAAGCACAGGGAATTGCGATTAATGATAAGCATTTTGAAATCATCCTTCGAAAAATGTCCGATAAGGTGATTATCGAGACCGTTGGTGACACGCCACTTATTCCAGGTGACTTTGTTACCTCAACCAGATTTGAGCAGGTGAATGCAGAAACGCTTTCCCAAGGAGGCGAACCTTCCACTGCGCGACAGGTTATTTTGGGAATTACCAAGGCGGCATTGTTCTCAGACAGTTGGCTTTCTGCTGCTTCTTTCCAGGAAACCACAAAAGTACTTACCGATGCAGCGCTTGAGGGACGGGAAGATGACTTGGTAGGTCTCAAAGAAAATGTTATTATTGGACGGCTTATTCCTGTCGAGAGTAAAGCAGTGAATCTTGATACACCTGAAATTCTCCCTCCCGATGAAGCGAGCGTGCTTGAATCTGCAGTCCCAACTGAGCTATAATATGACGACCAATTTCAAATATCAAATTCCAAATTCCAAATTTGAGATTTGATATTTACGACCGAAGGGAGTTTATATGCCAACATTATCACAATTAGTAAAAAAGGGAAGAGGAAGAAAAATAAAGAAAGTTCGCGCAACGGCGCTCCTGAGGAGTTACAATGCAAAGGACAGAGTGTACAAAAGTACCGCCTCTCCGCAAAAACGCGGAGTGGTAACGCTGGTAAAAACCATGACACCAAAAAAGCCAAATTCTGCGCTTCGAAAAGTTGCAAGAGTAAAGCTTTCCAATCGTACCGAAGTAACCGCATACATTCAGGGAATTGGTCATTCTCTGGCTGAGCATGGTATTGTATTGGTAAGAGGCGGCCGTGTGAAAGATTTACCAGGAGTGAAATACCATATTGTCCGGGGAAAATTTGACTTGGCAGGGGTGGAAAATAGAAAGCGCTCAAGAAGTAAATACGGAGCAAAAAAACCACAAGCAGCAAAGGCTGCACCAAAGGCGGCAGCATAAATAGTCTTCAGTCACTAGCAATTAGCTAAAGACCAAAGACCAATATATGAGACATAAAAAAGTAGCAAAAAGACAAATTGAAGCAGATAAAATCTATAACAACCTATTGGTTGCCAGATTTATTAATTACACCATGAAAGATGGGAAAAAGTCTGTTGCCCAAAAAGTTGTCTACAACACGCTTGATCTTCTCAAAGCAAAAGGTCTGGAGCCTTTGGAAACATTTTTAAAAGCGCTCGACAGCGTAGGTCCAAAGGTAGAAATTAAAGCGCGAAGAATCGGTGGAGCAAATTACCAAGTGCCTGTTGAGGTAAGGGGAGATCGTAGAATGGCGCTTGCCATTCGATGGATTTTGGAAGCAGCAAAAGGGAGGCCAAGTAAAGAATTTCATACCTTTGCGGAAAAGCTTGTTGCAGAATTTTTAGATGCAATTGAAGGAAAAGGCGCAGCAATCCAAAAACGGGATAACATGACCAAGCAAGCAGAAGCAAACAGGGCCTTTGCCCACTTCAGATTCTAAACTTCCTCTTTTGGTATAATACCTTGATGGGAAAGGTTAAAAGACATAAATCAACGGAAGAGAAATATATTTTGCAATCAATTAAACTTGCAGAGAAGTCTCTAAAAGCTAATGAAAATCCCTTTGGATGTATTATCGTACAAAATAATAAGATAATTGCTAAATCAACTAATAAAACAGCGAGATTCAATGATGTTTCTAAACATGCAGAAATCGTTGCATTACAGCTTGCACAGAAAAAACTTGGAAAAGATCTTTCAAGTTGTGAACTTTATTCAAATTGCGAACCCTGTGTTATGTGTTCATTTATTATTCGTGAATTACGAATTAAGAAAGTCGTTTTTGCCGTATATTCTCCTAAGATGGGAGGATATAGCAAATGGAACGTGTTAGAGGATTCGGGTTTATCAGAGATAAATCCTCCATTTGCAGATCCACCAAATATCTTGGGTGGGATATTAGAAAATGAAGCTAAGAAAACTTTTGAGAAGATAGGATGGAATGAAATGTTTTTAACCCACTCCAGATAGAGAAAACTCAATTGAAAAAATAACGAAGCAGCCTACTGTACGCTAATTCCCAAAATCTTATCCCCGATTGCTATTTTTTGTACGACATCCATGCCACTAGTCACAATACCAAAGTTGGTGTATTGACCATTGAGCCAGGATGCATCAGATTTTACAATAAAAAACTGTGCATCATTGTTTATGGTTTTCCCGTCCGGTCCTGCATGTCCTGCCATACCCAAAGACCCTGTGACAAAGGGTTTGTTATTTAATTCTGTCTGCATGTCCGCTCCCCCTGTGCCATCGCCTTTGGGGTCGCCTCCCTGAATAACCCAATCTTCTACCCGGTGAAAATCCAGCCCATTATAAAATCCTGCTTGTGCTTTTTTGGCAAAATTTGCAACCGCGATTGGTGCAACGTCGGGATACAGTGTAAGGACAATAACACCCTTACTGGTAGTAATAGTGGCTGATGTTACTGGTTTTTCTACGGTTGCTGCGGGTGGAGTGGTCGTACCCGACGTGGGCATAGCGCTTGGACTTGCCACAACAAGGTGATACGGTGTTGGGCTGGGGGTAAGATTTACCTTAATATTTTGGATATTGGGTGATGTGGCATGATTGAAAAGATACAATCCTCCAAAAACAACAACAGCAATAAGCATTGCAATTAAAAGCGCTTTTCCCATAAACACTATTGTACCATCACTTTTTATAAATTCAACCTAGAACCGATTTCAAAAATATGGTATACTCATACTAATCTCAAATCGCAAAGCTCAAAGCGAAAATCTACAACCAAAAGTTTTAAATTTTGAGATGTAATTTTGAGTTTTGACATTTGAGTTTTGATTTTTATTTATGGCACAAGACATTACCGCAAATCGACACGCAGAGCTAGACAAGATTCGAAATATTGGTATTATTGCGCATATTGATGCGGGTAAGACCACGACCACCGAGCGTATTCTCTATTACACAGGCAAATCCCACAAAATTGGTGATATCGATGAAGGAAATACCCAAATGGATTGGATGGAACAGGAAAAAGAAAGAGGTATTACCATTGTGAGTGCTGCAACCACTGCTTTCTGGACCCACTCTGGTGTAAAAGATGACCCATACAGAATTAACATTATCGATACTCCAGGTCACGTAGACTTTACCGCAGAAGTTGAGCGTTCACTTCGAGTCCTTGATGGAGGCATTACCGTGCTGGACGCAGAAGAAGGCGTACAATCCCAGTCAGAGACGGTGTGGAGACAGGCAGATAAATATAAAGTGCCACGTATTTGTTTTGTGAATAAAATGGACAAATTGGGTGCAGACTTTTTAGCAACAGTAAAATCTATTGAAGATCGGCTTGGTGCAAATCCTGCAATTATGGTACTTCCTATTGGTGCAGAAAATACGTATGTTGGCAATGTAGATCTTCTTACCAGGACATCTCTCAAATGGCATTCGGATGATCTTGGTGCGTCATATGACACAACAGATGAAGTCCCAGAGGATATGAAAGCACAAGTCGAAGAGTACCGACAAAAGCTTGTGGAGAAAATTGCAGAGACAGACGACAAGCTTTTGGAAAAATACTTAGGGGGAGAAGAAATTTCTGTTGAAGATTTAAAAAAAGCACTTCGTGCAGCTGTTATTGCATACAAATTAGTGCCCATTTATGCTGGTACTTCTCTTCGAAATAAAGGCGTGCAACCCTTACTGGACGCAGTAATTGATTATTTGCCCTCTCCTGTTGATTTGGGAGAAGTAAAAGGAGAAAATCCGAAAACCAACGAGCCCGAGATGAGAAAACTGGTGCCAGAGGAGAAGCTTTGTGGGCTTGCTTTCAAAATCCAAATAGATCCGCATGTGGGAAAACTTACCTATTTTCGAGTCTATTCTGGAAAAGTTATTGCGGGAAGTTATATCTACAACAGCAGTAAGAGTATTACTGAGCGAGTTGGTCGAATTCTTCTTATGCATGCAAATACCAGAGAAGAAATTAAAGAAGCATATGCTGGAGAAATTGTTGCGCTCGTGGGTCTGAAGGACACTGGCACAGGAGATACGCTCTGCGTTGATGATGCACCAATTGTATTAGAAAAAATTACCTTCCCAGAGCCGGTTATTTCTCTGGCTATCGAACCACAGACAAAAGCAGACCAAGAAAAATTAGGCTTTGCGCTAAAGCGTCTTACCGAGGAAGATCCAACATTTGTGGTAAAGACCAACCATGAAACCAACCAGACGATTATTGCCGGTATTGGAGAATTGCAGTTAGAAGTAATGGTAGATAGAATGAAGCGGGAATTTGGCGTCCTTGCGAATGTCGGTGCACCACAGGTTGCTTACAAAGAAACCATTAAAATTGAATCTCAAGCAGAAGGTAAATACATTCGCCAGTCAGGAGGACGTGGGCAGTATGGCCATTGTTATTTGCGCCTTGAGCCAAAGCCAAGAGGAGAAGGCAATGAATTTGTGAATGCAATTAAAGGAGGAGCAATTCCTGCAGAATTTATTACGTCTGTAGAAAAAGGCGTGAAAGAAACGCAAGAAAATGGTGTGCTTCTTGGGTACCCAGTGGTGGACGTGAAAGCAACACTTTATGACGGATCGTATCATGAAGTTGATTCTTCGGATGTTGCATTTAAAATTGCAGCATCTATGGCATTCCAATCTGCTGCCAAAAAAGCAGATCTTACGCTTCTGGAACCTGTGATGAAGGTAGAGGTGACAACACCTGCAGAGTATATGGGAGATGTTATTGGGGATTTGTCCAGTAAGCGTGCACAAATCATGGGGACAGAAGAAAGAAGCCGCGCGACCATTATTAATGCCGTTGTGCCACTTGCAGAATTATCCGGCTATGCAACACAGCTGAGAAGTATGTCACAAGGTCGCGCAAGTTATTATATGGAGCCAAGCCACTACGAAGAAGTGCCAAAAAATATTGTGCAGGACCTTCTTGCCAAATCCACCTTCACCGGAAGAGTCGAGTAATGTTGTGCCTGTCATTCCTGCGAAAGCTCTACTTATTTTTCCTGAGCGCAGCGAAAAATCTCATTTTTAGTTTTCTTTTTATCCCTGCGCTTGTCGAAGAGTATTGTTCGAGCTTGTCGAGAATTATTTTGTGACTTCATGCGGTAAAGCTCTAACGTCTTATATATTCGATTTATCTATTTGACATCACAGCTTCTTTTATATTATTCTCAATTTATGACCGTTACAGAAGTATGGAATAGAGGAAATAATTTACTGGCTACTGCTATAGTAGGGCTTTCTGCTTTTGCATTCTTCCCAGAAATTTTTATCGAAACAGAACGGCCATTTAAAATAGATGAAGGATTATTATTTCTTTTAGGCTTACTTGCGATCGGGTGGTATGTACGAGGTAAGCATAAATTTACCCGCACGATAACACCGGTACTTATGGTCTGGGCAGGGTTTGCAATAAAGCTTATGGGAATTATTATAGAATTTAAAGAAAAAGATGATGTGGGAGACGATTTTGGTGGCCTTATTCTCTTTCTTCTCGGAGGACTTCTTGTCACCTGGCTTTTCATAAAAGGTAAGCAGGTAATGGAGAAATAATTCTTCTAATCTAATATAGTATCTTGCGACCTCCTTCTTACTTCGAGATTCCCCCTTTCTTACAGGTGTTAGATATTGTGTGCTCTCATGATCCATGAGTACAACATAGGCGGTAGAGAGATTGATCCTGATTCAAAAACATTTATCGATGACATACAAGATTTATTATCTCAAAATCCCCAGTTGTATACATTACGGAGAAATCCGGGGGAAAATATTTTTACCATTCCTGAAAGTAATTATCAACATTTTCGTCTTGTTGTTACCGATAAAGGTACAGGGGAATTATGGGGAAAAAGAAAAGCAGCGAACGCAGGTGAGACCGGTATAACCCTGATAACGCAAAAAAATCTTGTCCGAGGCGTATTGCTTCCTGGCATAGGTTCTCATGAGGACATGCTGTTACAGGAAATAAATGAAGAAAATTCGGTGCAACCTTTACTGCTAGGAAAGTTTTTGCAGGGGCAGGTGCGAAGAAATTTATGGTGGCTTTTTATCTATGAACCAGATGAAGACAAGAAGGCGGACCAAGTTTCCAAACAAATGATTCGTGAACCTGCCCGACGAATCCACTAATTTCTGCTATAATCTTGCCATGGATACTTCCAAATTCAAAGATGATATTGTTTTTTGGGATACACTTCGGGAAAAGAAGTTTTGTTTTCATAGTACCTGGGGGCTATTTAGTCCCTCAGTAATAGATGAGGGTTCGCGCCTTCTCATAAATGCGATGGAAATACACCCCTCAGATATGGTACTTGATTTGGGCTGTGGATATGGGCCTATCGGTATCGTTGCCGCATCGCTTGCTCCCCAAGGGCATGTCCATATGGTAGATAAAGATTTTGTCGCAGTGGAGTTTGCAAAAAATAATGCAGCGCTTAATTACCTCAAAAATTGTGAATGTTATCTCAGCAATGGATTTTCTCATATAGATCCAAAAAGAACATTCCATGTTATTCTCTCCAATCCCCCATCCCATATGCCCAAAGAGCTCTTAACAACTTTTTTCCAGGATGCCAAAAGTCATCTCAAGCCTGGAGGAAAATTTTACCTCGTCATTGCAGTCAGATTGAAAAATTATCTCAAAGAAGCATTAACGGAAATATTTGGTAATTATGAAAAGCTTGCCGTAAGTAAAGATTACATTGTAGCAAGTGCAACAAAAATGTAACACATCTAGTCCGAGTCTTTCGGTTTTTCAAGCCTTCGGCTCTGAGGCTCAGGTTCGAAGAGGAGACGTTCTTATCCACGCTTGTCAAGTAAGCGATCTCACTTCAGCGCCAATCCATACTCACTCAATGTAATTTGCTCACCAATTCGTTATTCCGTATTGAATAATCATCAAACGAGCAAACTATAGTCCTGAGTATGCTGAAGGATTCCAGTGCTCTTGAAAAACAAAAGCCTCCTGCCTACATGTTTGAAAATTGAAGAATTAGAAATTGATTGAAAATTTAAAATTGTAAATTGAAAATTAGTTTGTTTCTTTCCCAATCCTTATACCTTTTTGGCTTTGTTTTCATTAATCATGCTCACAATAGTTACAGTAAAGCCACAGGCAGATAGGCAAAAGCCATCTCATGTGGCCCCATGAGATGCTCCAATGAGCTATCTCATAGGAGGAGGTGATTATGTATGGTAGATAAAAAAATGAAAGAGATGAAACATAAAGCTCAAGGCAGGAAGGGTGGCGCAACGATGCATCAACAAGGAGGAATAAATCCAATTGTTGGAGCGACAGTTGGTGCCGCTGTTGGCGGAGTAGTTGGCGCAGCAGCTGCAGTAGCGTTATCTGATAAAGATACACGAGAAAAAATAAAAACAGCCGCAAATAATTTAAAAGACCAGGCAACACAAAAAATGAAGGACATGCAAGGAAAAGCGCAAAATGTTGCTGAGATTACAAAAAAAGAAGCGCAAAAACAACTTGCCGGGAAAGACGGGAAAAAAATTAAGTAACTTGTTATACTACCGCTATGGCAAGAAAAACTATAGTTGGTGTATTTGCTCATCCGGATGATGAGACATTTGGGCCGGGAGGTACGTTGTCTGTGTTGTCACAAGAAAACGATGTGTATGTGATAAGCGCAACAAGTGGCGAAGCAGCAACAGGTACCCTAGACACGAACTTGGGCAAAATGAGAAGAGAAGAACTAAAAGCTTCTTGTAAAATTCTAGGGGTAAAGGATGTATTTTTTCTTGATTTTATCGATGGCACTCTTTCAAATAATTTGTATCACCAAATTGCAGCAAAAGTAGAAGAAAGGCTACAAGAACTTACGCCTCAAATACTTATTACCTTCGAGCCAAGAGGTGTTTCTGGTCATATTGACCATATGGCTATGTCTATGATTACAAGTTTTGTTGCAAAAAAGATACCGTCCGTGAAAGAAGTATGGTACTACTGTATTAGTGACAGATCTCATAAGCTGAGGCGTAAAATTGGGTATTTTATTTATTTTCCAAAAGGATATTCTCAAAAAGAAATAGACAAAGTGGTACAAGTGAAAAATGTATGGGATACAAAAGTAAAAGCGATGAGACAGCATAAAAGCCAAATAGCAGATGTAAATCGTATACTTCTTTTACAACGTTTTAACCCAAAAGAAGAGTACTTCCTCGTTACGAAAGTGAAAGACCTTTAGAAAATATCCCACATGCTCATGCTATAATAGCCCGACATGAAGCAATGGATAGTTTTCGTGGCTATCGTCGTGGTAATAGGAGCAATTGTTTTTACCAAATTTGCCGCTTTAAAAAATAACGGTACTGTAGTAAATCCAATTTTCCCCACACCAACTTCTACGGTAGTACAAGCAACAAAACGCGCTTTGTTTGTCCCGTATTGGACATTGGATGGGAAAGTAATACCCGCTGGGTATGATACTGCAGTATATTTTGGTATTACGGCAGATGCTTCGGGTATAGACACAACAGAAGATGGGTACAAAGACATAGGTAAGTTTGTCCAATCTGTTCGCTCTCATCAGAAGACCCTGCTTTCAGTAGAGCTTCTCGACCAAAATATCGATGAAAAATTGTTGCATGATATTGTTTTTCAGCAAAAAATTATCAACGAATCAATAGCAATTGCAAAGCAAAACCATTTCGATGGCATTGTGTTGGATTTGGAGTATAAAGCATTGGCATTTGATGAAGTAATAGCAAGTGTGAACAATTTTTCTTCCAAATTTTCAAAAGCAGTGCAGGGTAATACTCTGTTTTTTTACCAAACGCTCTATGGGGATAGTATCTATCGGCTTCGTCCCTATGATATCGCCACTATTGGGAAAATAAGCAATGGAGTTTTTATCCTCGCCTATGATTTTCATAAAGCAGACGGTAATCCAGGCCCAAATTTTCCTCTGAACCAATTATCAGACGAAGCATATAGTTTTTCTCAGATGATAAAAGATTTTTCTGAAAAAATTCCTGCAAATAAAATCACCATTGTTTTTGGTATGTTTGGGTATGATTGGAGGGTAAATAATAAAGGTCAATCAGTAGGTCAGGCAAAAAGTTTTACGACCAATCAACTTCTCCAGAAATTTATTCCTCATTGTTCGTGTACCATTGTACAAAATAAGGCATTGGAAACAGAAATTACTTACAAGGACACGCAAAGCCAACAACATACCGTGTGGTTTGAAGACCTCACATCTGTGGAAAGGAAGAACGAAATACTCAACCAAAAAGGAATTTCCTCAACCGCATTTTGGGCTTACTCGTACTTTTAATGCTATAATACCGACATGTCGCAACAATCAGTTTGGGAGAAATACCCTGCGCTTAAAAAAATTCCTACAGACAGGTTTCCTCGACATATTTTTATTATCCCGGATGGCAATGGCAGGTGGGCAAAAGCCAGAGGGAAATTTGTTACAGAAGGGCATAAAAAAGGATTTGAGGCAGCTGAAAAGCTTCTCGATGACCTCTCTGAAGTGCCTCAAATAAAAGCAGTCACGCTCTGGGGATTTGCTGCAGATAATTGGAAAAGAAGTAAAAAAGAAGTAGATGGGCTTATGAGGATTTTTAGTTTTCTTGCAAAAAAAACTATTAAAAAAATCCAAAACAGAAATGGAAGATTTATTTTTTTAGGAAGGCGGGATAGAATTCCCAAAACCCTATTGCAACAATTTATTGATGGGGTAGAATCAACAAAAAACAATACCGGACAGATTGTTGCTATCGCAATTGATTTTGGTGGAGAAGACCAAAATTTGCGTTCGCTCCAGGCAGCACAAGTATACAAAGTAAATATTACAGAAGAGATACTGTGGGACTTACGTGATGGCCATGGAATTATCAAAGCCGCAGATCTTCTTATCCGAACTTCGGGAGAAAAAAGAACCTCAGATGTTGGCTGGCTCAATGGTATTTCAACAGAATTATATTTTACTGATAAACTTTTTCCAGACATTACGACCCAAGATATTGTTGATGCTATTGTAGATTTTTCCAAAAGGGAAAGAAGATTTGGAGGAAGAAATGAAACAACAAGAAAGACTACATAACAAAGACGTAAAAGCTATTGCCAAAAATATGGCAAGCTTTTACCGTCTTGGAAAAAAAGTACGTGTCTACCACGGCAGCACAACCTCTACAAGGACCCAGCATTTTAAGAAAGATGAAATGATAGATGTCTCTATGCTTACAAGGATTTTGGAAGTAAATACAAAAAAAGGATATGCAATTGTTGAGCCAAATGTGCCAGTAGACGCATTATATAAAGCAATTATTCCCTATGGATTTGTCCCACCAGTTGTAATGGAACTTCCCGGAATAACGGTTGGTGGCGGCATCCAAGGAATAGCAGGGGAAAATAGTTCTTTTAAATGGGGAGCATTTCATGAAACATGTTCTGAGTACGAAGTGGTATTAGGGAATGGAAAAATCATGACCATTTCTCCCCAAAAACATGCAGATCTTTTTTGGGGAATTGCAGGGTCGTATGGGTCGATTGCAATTATTACAAAAGTAAAGCTCAAGATTATCCCTGCAAAACCATACATAAAGTTAACCTACGTTACTGTAAAAAGTTTTGCAGAGGGAGTAGCATTAATGAACCAAAAATTACATGACCCAATAGGATTTATTGAAGCTTATTTTTATGCGAAAAATTTTGGAACTGTCATGTATGGCGTACTATCTGACAAAGGAGATTCACCAATTTCCCATTTTCTCAGGGCATACAATGACTGGTTTTATCTGCATGCAGAAAAGATAAGTAGAAAGCAGAAAGTATATACGGAATTAATCCCCCTGGAAGATTATCTTTTCCGACACAATCGGGGTGCGTATTGGATGGGAACATATGTTTTTGAAAAATTGCACATACCATTTAATAGGATAACGAGGTTTTTATTAAATCCACTTCTCAAAGAGAGAATTGTGATGCGCTTTTTGCAGTCCATAAATGTATCCCAAAGACATTTTGTGCAAGACTTTGTTATGCCGATTGCTACTCTACAAAAAATGCTGGAATATGCAGATAAAAAAATAGGGATTTATCCGCTTCTTATTTGCCCAGGATATTCTAAAAATAATGTAGATAAATTAGCATCAACTCACATAAAAAATGCCAAACTTGTCTATGATGTGGGAGTATATGGACATATTGGGCTTGAATATCCGGAATTTGTGAGACTGAATAGAGATGCCGAGAAAAAAACAAAGGAACTTGGCGGCAGGAAATGGCTTTATGCCCACCAATATTACACACAAGATGAATTTTGGGATATTTACGACAAAAAATGGTATGCTAACCTTAGGAAGAAGTATTTTGCAGAAAGGGTTTTTCCGGATGTGTACGAAAAAACTCATGTGAAGGAAAAATATACATATTCTGCCGTAAAGGGATTATGGAGTGTTTTGCTTTCACCTTTTAAATTACCTGTTTCCTAACTATGTCTGATGTTGTTGTTTTAGTAAACGGAAAAAACGAACCAATAGGGACTGCCGAGAAAGAAGCAATCCACAACTCGGAGACCCCACTGCATAGGGGTTTTTCTGTTTTTCTTTTTAATACGCATGGTGAATTGTTTTTGCAGCAAAGAAGCGGCAAGAAAAAAACCTGGCCGCATACATGGTCCAACAGTTGTTGTGGTCATCCTATGATGGATGAAACCAGTATTATTGCAGCAAAAAGAAGACTTGCTTTTGAGTTAGGAATTATTCCAACTGCAATTGTGGTGATTTTACCTGATTACCGCTATAGAGTTGAGAAGGACGGTATTGTAGAGAATGAATTTTGTCCGGTGCTTGTTGCTGTTTCAGACAAAGAGCCAGAACCAAATCCAGATGAGGTAGAAAAAACGAAGTGGATTTCCTGGGAAAATTGGCTGCAGGAAATAAAAGTAAATCCCGCTACGTATTCACAGTGGTGCATTGAAGAAAGCAATTTGCTTGCCAATAGTCCACTTTTCTATGAATTTTTAGAAACCCACAATGCAAAAAGAAAACTCCCCAATAAATAAAGAATTAATAGCTGCCAAAAAAGAATAGATAACAGCACAGTTCCTAACAGGATTGCAATAATTTGTCGTGAGATACCATACGTCGTAATCAGTGTTGCTGCAATTCTTCCTGCAACAAATAACACACTGAGTCCCAGAAGTGGTGAAAAGACAATAGGAAAAAGCACTGGCCGCCTCACAATATTTCTGGTTGAGAGGTAGGGATGAAAGGTAAGTCCGCTTAATGTTTTCAGCCACGTGTAAGAAATAAATACTAAAAGAGTGCTTTTTTTCATTTGAATTTAAGAATTCCAAAACCTCCAAAGATTTTTAAAATTACATCATCGTAGGGCTTGTGCATTGTCAGTTGCAGCAGCAGGGAAAGTAAGAAAGCTGTTGGGACAAGAACTCTCCAAGGGTGTATTCCAAGCGTTGCGCTTACCCGCAAAAAAAAGTTTGGGAATATCATATCTTTCATGATTTTCTCCTGCTCGGACATTCGATTTTCCAGCTCTTGTAAAAATTTACGTTCGTTCATAGATTTTTTGGAATGACTTTCGTGCTCGATACAAAAGCGATTCTGCTGCTTTATCGGATACATCAAAAAGTATGGCGATTTTCTTTACGGGGATATGCTCTTCATAATGGAGTTGCAAAATTCTACGATATGGTTGAGAGAGGGTGTGTAAGGTTTTTTCTATTCGTTCTTTAATCTTCTCCTTTTCAAATTGGAATTCTGGCTGATGTACTTCTTGGTCAACAAATTCAAAAAAAGGAATTTGGGATATAAGGATGGTTTTCGCTTTTTTCTTTCGGTAAAAATCTACCACTTTATTATGGGCAATTCGATATAACCAATTTCCAAGTTTTTCTCTCTTTTGTAGAAGCGAAATTGAATCAATTGCCTCGAAAAATACGTCATTTACTACATCTTGTAATTCTCCTTCAGGAAGCTTTTTTTTTAAATACTTGGTAATTTTGGTACAATAAGCATAATACAGTTCGGTTGCAGCTGTGGAGTCACCGGTAAGAAGCCTGTCAATAAGCGCAATATCCATACGGCTATTATAGCAAATTCGAATGATTTGTTATGCTTTTACGACTAAATATATAAGCTCTTCTATTATTTATGCATGTACGAGATTACAAAAACGCAGCAGAAAGACGCAAAGCACTTGAAGCATTTTTGCATATTTCTCTTCCACATATTGGCTCTTTTACCCTTTCTGAAGAAATGGCTGCTACCCGGCATACGGAAAATATGGTTGGGGCAACACAAATACCGCTTGGGGTTGCAGGTCCTCTACCTCTCCACATTGAAAATCGAGAAGAAGAGTATATGCTTCCTCTTGCCACAACAGAAGGGGCGTTAGTTGCGTCGGTCAATAGGGGGGTAAAAGCAATACGGGACAGCGGTGGCGCAACAGTTTCTGCATTTGGTTTTGGCGCAACACGAGGAATTGTTTTTCATATCGATGGAGTCAGGGAGGGAGAAGCATTTGCGCAATTTGTGTATACGAATAAAGCCCAATTGAATACCGTTGCACAGCAGACATCCCACCATATTGCTCTCATGGAGGTAACGGTAAAAACAGTTGGAAGGTTTGTATTTGTCAGACTTTCTTTTGATACACAAGATGCAATGGGAATGAATATGGTGACCATCGCTGCGGAAGCGATAGCACAGGAGATAACGAAAAAAACCCACGCCCGGCTTATTGCCATTGCAGGAAATTATGATGTTGATAAAAAACCCTCCTGGCTTAATTTTATTCGTGGCCGGGGATGGGAAGTACGAGCGGATATTGTTCTTTCGGAAGAAGTGCTCAGAAACGTTCTGAAAACAACGGCAAAAGATATGTATGAAGTTTGGCTTGCAAAATGTATGGTAGGGTCAGCGCTCAGCGGGTCAATGGGATTTAATGCCCATTATGCAAATATTATTGCTGCGCTCTTTCTTGCGACTGGACAAGATCCGGCCCACGTTGTTGAAGGAAGCTTGGGTATCACCACAGCAGAAATACAAGGGAATGATTTGTATATTTCTGTCTATCTCCCAGACGTTATGCTAGGGACTGTTGGTGGAGGCACAGAGCTCGCAACGCAGCAGGAAGCACTATACATATTAGGAATTGTAGGCGGTAATAGTGGGAAAAATGCAAAGGAATTTGCAGGAATTGTAGGCGGTACTGTGCTTGCTGGAGAAGTTTCTCTCCTCGCAAGTCTCGCAAGCAATACATTGGCCTGTGCGCATAAAACACTTGCACGAAAAAAATTATGATAGGAATTGTTGGATACGGCGTCTATGTCCCGAAATTTCGATTGCGCCTAGAAGAGGTAGCTGCTACGTGGAAAAAACAAGTTGAAGAAATGAAGCGGGGGTTACAAGTAAGCCAAAAAGCAGTGCCTGCGGTTGATGAAGATAGTGCAACACTTGCGACTGAAGCGGGATTTCGTGCCCTGCAAAATTCCCGTGTCGATGCAGCAAAAATTGGCAGCATCTATGTGGGGAGTGAAAGCCATCCGTATGCAGTCAATCCAACCTCGACGATTGTTGCGGATATGCTTGGGATGGGACACAATTACTTTGCAGCTGATTTGGAATTTGCATGTAAAGCAGGGACAGCAGGGGTGCAAATTGCCATGGGACTTCTCTCTGCCGGGAAAATATCTTATGGTATGGCAATTGGAAGTGATACCGCACAATCCAGGCCGCATGATATTTTAGAATATACTGCTGGATGTGGCGCAGGCTGTTTTATTTTGGGAAATAAAAGCACAGAAGTTATTGCAGGAATCGTAGATACTTCTTCTTACTCTTCCAATACTCCGGATTTCTGGCGCAGGGACGGGGTGAGGTATCCGAGTCATTTTGGGAGATTTACCGGGGAGCCGGCATATTTTGCCCATGTGTTGGCAGAGTCTCAAGCACTTATGGCAAAAAATAAACTTTCTCCAAAAGACTTTACGTATTGTGTTTTCCATATGCCCAATGGCAAATTTCCTAAAACAATTGCAAAGAAATTAGGATTTACACCTGAGCAGCTTGCACCATCTTTGGTCGTTGAAAAAATCGGTAATCCGTATTCCGCGTCTTCTCTTATTGGCCTTGCGGCAGTATTGGATATTGCAAAGCCCGGGGATAAAATCTTTTTTGCCTCCTATGGATCCGGTGCCGGGTCTGACGGGTTTATTTTTGAGGTGACAAAAAATATCACCAAATACCAAAAGCATCTTTCACAAAAAGTTGCAGACCATATTAGTGATACAGAGCAGATAAATTACCTTACCTATATGCAGCAAACGCATAAGTTAGGATAAATATGAAAATACACGTATTAGGCGGAAATACATCAAAATTTGGAGAATTGTGGGATACATCTCCAAGGGAACTCGGAAGACAAACTATGAAAAAGGCCCTGCAGAGTGCGGGTATTGAAGCCCGTGGTATTGATGCGCTTTTTGTCGGTAATATGCTTTCGGGTATTTTTGGTAACCAGGAAAATCTTGGCGCTTTTTACGCAGAAGAATTAGGGGTACAAGTACCCGCATTTCGTCTGGAGGCAGCATGTGCGTCGGGTGGGCTCGCGCTCCACAGTGCAGTGAATGCGCTTCTTGCAGGAATCTATGAGACTGTCATGGTGTTGGGAATTGAGAAAATGACAGACCATCAACAAGATGTGGTAAGTAGTGCGCTTATGGCAGCAGGAAGTGATGAAGAGAGACAGACAGGTATTACTTTCCCAGGATTATATGCACTTCTTACTCAGGCATATATGCAGGAGTATGGTATGACGGAGGCAGACTTGGCTGCAGTTGCGGTAAAAAATCATTACCATGGTTCACATAATCCTAATGCACAATTCCGATTTCCTGTTACGGTTGAGCAGGTATTATTGAGCGCAAAAGTTGCAGACCCACTGAAGCTTTTAGATTGTTCACCAATTTCCGATGGCGCATCTGCTGTTATTCTCTCTACAAAAAAGCACAAGTCAAAAGTGGAAATCATTGCGAGCACCATGGCAACAGATACACTCAGTCTTTCTGACCGTTCTTCTTTTACTTCCTTGGGAGCAGTAGTACGGGCAGCAGCAAAAGCATACAAAGCAGCAGGGATACAACCAAAAGATGTGGATGTGGCAGAAATCCATGATTGTTTTTCGATTGCAGAAGTTATCGCAAGTGAAGATTTGGGTTTTTCAAAAAAAGGACATGGAGCTTTGGATATTGCAAGCGGAAAAAGAACACTGGGAAGTGGGGAGGTTATCTTAAACTCCTCAGGAGGATTAAAGGCATGCGGACATCCGGTTGGTGCAACAGGGGTAAAACAAATGGTAGAAATTATGGAGCAATTACAAGGAAAAGCAGGAGACAGGCAGGTACACAAAGCAAAAGTTGGCCTTACGCATAATGTTGCAGGAAGCGGATCACAAGCAGTAATACATATTTTGAAAGGAAGCATATGACATACTCACCGGTGCAAATGTGGAGAAGACAAAAAGATATTAGTAGCCTTATTGGACAACAAGGACATATATTATTTGCAACAAATGTCCGAATTCCGCCAAGCGGATTTGCCGAAATGGCCCCTTATGCAGTGGGAATAATACAATTGGACAGTGGCGAGAAAATGATAGGGCAAATTGTCGATACTCCTTATGAAGCGCTTGTTGTGGGACAAAAAGTGCGGGCGGTTCCGCGGCGTCTTCCCAATACAGACCCTGAAGGAATTATCCACTATACAATTAAATTTGTTGCTGCATGAAAAAAATAAGCGTTTCTGCCCCTGGGAAACTTATGCTTTTTGGTGAACATGCAGTTGTGTATGATAAGCCGTGTCTGGTTACTGCAGTCAATCAAAGATTACATGTTACTATTGAAGAAACAACTGACGGAAATTTTTATCTTGATGCGCCGGATGTGAATCTTGTATCGTATACCAAACCTATTGCAGAAATTGGAAAAGGCGATATTCCTAAGGCAGCATTATTTGTAGAGATGGGAGTAAAAAACGTTTTTTCATATTGTATGAAAAAACGTCCTGGACTTGTTTCAGGATCCAATAAAGAAATGCAGGGAATACGTATTACCACATCTTCTGAATTTTCTTCAAAATTTGGTTTTGGTTCTTCATCCGCATCTGCTGCATGTGTAGTTTTTGCACTGTCGGAATTACTGGGACTGGCATTATCCAAAAAGGAAATTTTTGAGCTTGCCTATACAACAGTATTGGATATCCAGGGAAAAGGGTCTGGCTACGATATTGCAGCTGCAGTATACGGAGGGACGTTGTATTTTGTGACCGGCGGAAAAGTTATTGAACCAATAACTATTGATACATTGCCGCTTGTTGTTGGGTACAGTGGTACCAAAGCAGATACGGTAAGTCTTATCAACGAAGTAAAAGAGAGGTTTAAAGATACTCCTCAAGAATTAGATGCAATATATAACAATATCGGTGCGGTGGTAGAAAAGGCAAAAGAAGTATTGCTGGAAAAAGATTGGCAAGAACTAGGTAACCTTATGAAGAAAAACCAAACATACCTGCAACAATTAGATGTTAGTATTCCCAAACTGGATGACATGATAACTGCTGCAAATACTGCGGGAGCATATGGAGCCAAGCTTTCTGGCGCAGGCGGAGGCGATTGTATGATAGCGCTGTGCTCAGAAGAAAATAAATCAGTTGTTCAAAATGCAATAAAGCAAGCAGGCGGAGAAATTTTATCTGTACAGACAAATACAGAAGGAGTGAGAGGAGAAGTATGAAAGTAACAGCAGTCGCACCATCCAATATCGCATTTATAAAATACTGGGGAGTAATAGACGATATGCTTCGACTCCCTGCTAACACAAATATATCCATGAATTTGAGCAATTTACTTACTACCACTACAGTGGAGTTTAACTCCTCCTTCAAAGAAGACGAGATATTATTTAATGGGAAAAAAGAAGAGAATGTTAGTAGTAGGGCAATAGCACAATTAAATAGAATAAGAAAACTTGCCAATATATCTGAAAAAGCAAAAGTTGTTACCGAAAATAATTTCCCCACAAGTACAGGGCTTTCTTCTTCTGCGTCAGGATTTGCAGCACTAAGTGATGCTGGGGCAAAAGCAGCAGGATTAAATCTTTCGGAAAAAGAACTCTCTATTTTAGCGAGGCTTGGATCTGGGTCAGCATGTAGATCTATTCCAGATGGCATTACAGAGTGGAAAGAAGGAAATAGTAGTGAAACTTCTTATGCTGTTTCTTTATATCCTCATGATTATTGGGACTTGGTAGATGTTGTTGCAGTGGTAAGTGTGAGTAAAAAAGATATTAACACAAGCGAGGGGCATAAACTTGCAAATACAAGCCCATTTTTTGCAACGCGCCTTTCTCTTATAAATAAAAAAGTTGAACTATTGAAAAAATATTTGCAAGAAAAAAACTTTACAGCGTTTGGAGAACTTATTGAAGCAGAAGCACTGGAGTTTCATGCTATTCTTATTACCTCAACACCATCTTTACTCTATTGGTTTCCCCAAACAATACGTGTTATGAAACAGGTGAAAAAATGGAGATCAGAAGGATTGGCAGTGTACTTCACTATTAATACTGGACAGGATGTCCATGTTTTATGTCAAAAAAAGGATGCAGAAAAAGTGGCAAAATTTGTTGAAGAAATAGACGAAGTACAACAGGTAATTATAAATACTTCTGCTCAGGGTGCTCGACTTGTTGCTGCCCATCTCTTTTAATATTTGACACATTGGAAGGTTTGGATTACACTCCGGATAAAGCTATGGATAATATCTTTTCACTTCTTGGGAAAGCACTCGTTGTAGTAGGTGTTATAGGTATTCTTGTTGGTGGTGGATATTATTTGGGGACAAGATTCAACAAGCCAACTTCTTCGGTAGAGACAACCGCGGTATCTCCGACGTCAACTGTTTCTCATACTCTTGAAGTAACTTCTCCTACTCCAACAGTTTCCCAACATGACAATACCGGAAGATTTGCAGTTCAGGGTGGAGGTGCATCAACAACAGTATATGCAAATGTAAAATATACCCTTTCAGGAGTAGCCGGGTGGACATCCTCTACTATAGTACAACCTGGAATAAATACTATAAAACTTACAAAAGGTGACTACCAATTAACTATTACACAAGCTGCAATGGGAGGCGGAGGTTGTACTTTTCCAGGCGACCAACCACAAGATATGAGTGTTGCACTTAACGTACCTGTTGCAAACATAACTCTTCTTGACGGAACGTTGCTCAAAAGAGGACAAGCAGATCCCAATAACAATCCTGGTAAAGAAACATTTGATGTCTGTCAAAAAGAACAGGGGAATACCTATGGCAATTTGACGACCTTTGGTGTTATTAATTACCTGACACCGCTCAATCCTGATAGCGAGGTGCTTGCAGAAATGGATGCAATGGTAGGTAGTCTCCAGAAATAGTGATTATTTACTCCATCGTCCGAAGATTCCCGTAGATAGCGGTCGTTTACTCGTTTTTTCTTCCAGAACTAATTCTCCTACTTCTACTTTTTCACCTAGATGTTTTAGATTATCTTCCATAACATTTTGCAACATAAGGGCACTGGAAGAAATTGCATACGCATTTACAATAACAAAAAGCGGGTTTGGAGAAAGTAATTTTGTTACTTCTTTCATAAGGATAGGAAAATTTTCATTAAATTTCCAAATTTGTCCTGTTGGTCCATGTCCATAGACTGGCGGGTCCATGATAATAGCGTCATACGTATTGCCGCGGCGAATCTCTCTTTCTACAAATTTTACTGCGTCATCCAAAATCCAGCGAATAGGTTTATCAGCAAATCCAGAAGCTTCTGCATTTTCTTTGGCCCAGGTAATGGATGGTTTGGATGCATCCACATGGGTTACTTTCGCACCTGCCTCTGCTGCAGCAAGTGTGGCAATACCGGTATAACCGAAGAGGTTCAGAACACTCGGGATACTCGGTAAGTCAGAATTTCTGGATGTCTGAGTTTTCAGAGTTTTTTGAATAAATTCCCATTGTAGATGTTGTTCTGGGAAAACGCCGGTGTGCTTGAAAGAAGTTAAATGCGCCCAGAAAGAAAG
>JANWIQ010000056.1 GCA_025449795.1 Minisyncoccota bacterium | reverse complement strand
TGGCGGTTGGTACTTTTGCAAAGAAAAGCCCTTCCGCCTAGCGGTGAATAAGGACATAAATAAGTGCAAAAGTATTTCTCATGGTAAAAGTAGTATACCAAAAAATTTCTATAGGATCAAGAAGGAAGTTTATCCGGTGTTATTGGCATTCGTTCTCTCCCCTGACATGGCGATTTTCATATTTGTCTTCATTTGCTGGTGGATACCCGGCTTTTTCTTGCTTTGCATTGCAGTAAGCCATGCACCAGAGTCCTCGACTTTGCGGCGTGCATCCTGCACGACGATGAGCATCCATTCGAAGAACGATTCATAGTATTTGCCTGTTTTCTTGCCTGCAGAAGGGTCTATGGCTTGCAAAAGCATGGTTTTTTCGATTTGCTGGACGCTTTGGGCGAGACGCTGTAATTCCTGGATAAGCATTTGGACTCGCTGTCCACTTTCTTGTTCTTCCCTTTTGCCTTCTCCTGCATGGAGAATTTCTTGCTTATATTTCATTACCTCAATCGGTGCTTCAATTGGCGCCTCTTGCGCTTGCTCGTGTTTTTGAGACTCTGCATGTCCTGAGGGGCTGTAGGCAACGCCAGGCTGCATTTCCATTGCTTTGCCATGGTTTTCACTACTAGCAAAACCAAGCCAGTCTTTTGCCCAATCGCTGTTAGGTTTTATTTGCTCGGAAATAGCCTGGACAAGAGAAGAGGGTTTGAAAATTTCGAAGCTGTCAACAGACTGTTTTTTCTTCTTGGTAGATGGTGCCGGCTTAGATGAAAGCGAGCTTGTCATATGGCTCCAACCCTATCATAAATTCTGTAAAAAATCAAGCGATTACAGGTTTCTGAGATAGTCTAGGGTTTTTTGTTGTCTCAGGATAGAAGCGAGGAGGTAAATATTCTTTTCCAAATTTTTTCTTTCTTCTGGACTTTGGGCTTTGGATAATGCGTCTTCGAGCTCTTTTTGTTCGACGCCTATTTTTTCCTGATTGGCTATTTCCTGGAGGACAAATTCAAAGGTAATATCCTGGGTTGCTTTTTCTGCATATTCTTTTTTGACTTGCTCAATTGTTTTGTGGGTAGAAGCCAAATATTGGTCCAAAGAGAGGCCAAGGCTCTTTACTTCATCCAAAAGTTGGGATAAAAGCCTTTCAGATTCAGCCTCAACGAGCACAGAAGGCACGGTTACTTTTGCTGTGGCAAGAATAGCTTGTACGATCTCGTCCATATTTGGGCCTTTTTGTTCTTTTCCCGGGACAACTATTTTGGCTTTTGCGGTAATTTTTTTGACTTCGTCTTTATAATCGCCTACGCTAACTTTTGGTGCCTCACATGTTTCTGCAGTAAATTCCCAGTCTTTGCCTTCTTCTAATTTTGTAACACGAATTCTCGGACTCATCACAGGACTAAGCGCGTGCTCTTTTACTGCGTTGGCGTATGCTTTGGGAAGTAATTCTCGAAGTACGTCCTCTTGGGTATGGAGTCGGTCAAGGCCCTTTTCTACCATATCTCGTGGGGCCATGCCTTTTCTAAATCCTGGAAGAGTAGTATTTTTTACAATCGCATCAATTACTTCATCACGTGTTTTTTTTACCTCTTTCTGAGGGATGGTGATGGTAAGAATAATTGTTCCGTCGTCTTTTTTTGCTAAAACTGCCATATATTGTTAGTGATATTGGGTGCGGACGAAGGGACTTGAACCCCCAACCCTTACGGGATATGGTCCTAAACCATACGCGTATACCAGTTCCGCCACGTCCGCAAGGATTCCTGCCACAACTCTGATCGCCTCACCCCAAACCCTCTCCCAAAGGGCGAGGGAAAACAATGAGAATAATCTGTATGATTATACGATACTTATAATGAAATAGGAAGAGGCTGATTATCAGGTTGGAGTGCAAATGCCTGAATTTGGTCCATAAAGTAGGTCACATGATCTGCCCATACAGGAGACGCTGCATAGGATCTTCCAATGCTATAGATGTCTGTTTCTCCCCAGTTATCCATGTACTGCTCACGGATCGATTTGGAAATAGTCCGAATAGCCTGGCCATAGGAATCAAAGCACAAGGTTTGGTTGCCATACACGCCAAATCCCCAGGCATTGGTACAAGGAACTTCTTTTCCAAAAGTAGACTCAACGCCGGAAATAGCGACAAGAAGCTTCCAGTCTATACGATAATAGTCTGCCTGGGCAACAAAAGTACTTGCATAGGGTGCGAGGGGTGAGTTTTGTTGGAGTAAATATTTTTTTAACACATCCACGCGGGTATCATTCGCTTGCTGCACAAGGATGTCATGGAAGGTTGCTGAAGATCCTGAAGCTTTTTCTTGTGCTTGGATCTTAGGAGCTGTAAAGGAGATGATAAGGAGTAGCATGGAGAGAACAATAAAAATTTTTGCTCTCATAAATTATTAAAATGTTGTTACCCTCCTTCGCTGAAGCTTCGGAAGGGTTATGCGCTATTGATAATTAATCAAGGTGCATAAAAAATCCTGACGTATGCATTTGGAAGGCATACCTCAGGATCTATCAAGGATTATAGCAAAAGACTATAAGTTTGTCAAGTGGTACTATAAGGCTGCTAAAGCTGGTTCATAAAGGAGGCAACATTGGACTTCCAGTTGTTGTGGTCGGTTGGATTGTAAATTGCCCCAATTTCTTCTAGGGTGTCTACTCCCCTACTTTTCTTGTTTGCAAAGTATCTTGTAATTGTGTCAATTGCTTGTTCGTAGCTATCAAAGCTTGTTACTTTGTGTCCATAGATTCCAAATCCCCAGCAGTTATGGGTGTCGGAAATCTCCTTTGCACACTCGCCCGATTCCTGAGCGCCAATTGCCGGAAGCAAGCGGTAATCAATGCCATATGTATCTGCTTCAGATACGATAAGGCTCGCATATTGGGTAAGAGGAGAATTGAATGCTGCAAGAAATGCAGTGACTTTCCCTACCCTTCCATCGTCTTGGGTAACAATGCCCGAGACAACATTCATGTTGCTAGGAAGTGCTGCATAGGCAATTGGCTGGTTGGCTGCGGCAAATATGCCAAGAAGTCCTGATCTCTGATGGGAGAGAAAAAGCAAAAAAAAGGCTGAAAAAATAAGTAAAAAAGGAGTGGTACCAAAAAAGCCAATGAGCAGTAAAAGGCGTTTCATAATGGTATCGGTTTAATGGTTACATATTAGCCTCTTATTGTCAAGTTAGCTTCGTGTCTGGTAGAATGAGTTCATTAGTCGAAGTGGCGAAATGGTAGACGCGTAGCGTTCAGAACGCTATGGCCGTAAGGTCTTGGAGGTTCGAGTCCTCTCTTCGACACGAATTTGCTATAATTACTAAACGCGGACGTGGTGAAATGGTATACACGCTACCTTGAGGTGGTAGTGCCCGTAAGGGTGTGGAGGTTCAACTCCTCTCGTCCGCACAGAGCATTATGTCCTTCTAGGGCTATAATTTTCTGTCTGAAGATAGTGGAGTTGAATGCCGTACTGAGCACAGTGAGGGAGGCGGGGTCGAGTGGCCGAGCCGAAGGCGAAGGAACACGTGACCAACTCCTCTCGTCCGCACATATGAATAATATTTTTATCACAATTGCCATTCCGAAAGACGCTCGAAAAATCAGAGAAGTTCAAAAGAAAGCATGGTTAGCAACATATCCTTCTGAAACACATGAAATAACAAGACAAGACATAGAATCAAATTTTTCAAATCCAGAAACAAATGAGAAGTGGATATTGCAAATAGCGCAATCAATTAAAGAAGATAAAAATGTTCATGCCTGGGTTGCAAAAGATAAAAGTAGTATCGTTGGATATTGTTTTGTTCGCAAGGAAGAAGTTATTAATAGAATTATGGGAATGTATGTTCTTCCTGAATATCAAGGCAAAGGGATAGGAAAAGAACTCTTAGAAAAAGCAATAGAATGGTTAGATGGGAATTTACCTACAGTATTGGAAGTTGCTTCATATAATATCAAAGCTATTAATTTTTATAAAACCTTTGGATTTGTGGAAAATGGAGCAACACAAAATGAAGTAGCATCACTCCCAACGGGTAAAATTATTCCTGAAATTGAAATGGTGAAGGATTCATTAGTTGCACAAGCCTCGAGCGACACTTTGTAGTGTCATTAGCAAGCACTATATTATTTGGTATTAGGACTTACTGCTTTGTGATAATATATTCTCGAATTCCTTTGCACACTGCATTATAGCAAAGAAGTGCGCATTTGACTCTACTCGTACTTACCTCTGCACCTACTAAGTTAAATACATCTTTTGCAGAAATTTTTTCTACTTCCTGTATTGTTTTTCCCTTTATAAAATCTAGAAAGAACGATGCATACGCTTTCGCAATTACACAACTTTCTGAAGTGAATAGTACTTGTACCAGTCTTTTTTGTTGTAACTTTATTGTTACATGAATAGTATCACCACAGGAATAGTTTTGTTCCGTAACATCAATATCTTTATTACTTAATATACCAAAATGTAAAGGATATCTCCAGTGCTCTAAAATTATTTCTTTATATAAATTGTCTTGCATATAAAATTGTTTAACTTTTTGAAATAAAATTTTTTACTTTTTCTAAGCCTACTAAAAACCTATCGATATCTTCTTTCGTTGTGTAGAGACTTATAGATGCTCGTGCTGTCGCATGTACCTGAAGTGTTTCCATAAGTATTTGTGCACAGTGATTACCTGCTCTAACACAAATATTATCTTCGTCTAAAATTTGCGCAATATCGTGCGGATGAATACCAGGAATAGTAAAAGAAAAAATGCCAAGTCTTTCTTGTATATTTTTTGGTCCCAAAAGCTTTATATATGCCAATGAGTTTAATTTCTCTAATATATATTCTGCAATCCTTTCTTCGTATTGTTGAATATTTTCTACCCCAATTTTTTTAAGATAGGAAATTGCAGCATTGAGACCAATAACCCCTTCTATATTTGGAGTTCCTGGCTCAAATCTATCTGGTATTGTTGCCCAGGTAAATGATTCTTTTTTTACTACTTGTATACTATGACTTCCACCAATGAGAGGATCCATTGTTTCTAGTAATTCTTTTTTCCCCCACAAAACCCCAACCCCCGATGGTCCTAACATTTTGTGTGATGAAAATGCTAAAAAATCGCATTGCAAATTCACAACATCTACGGGAATATGTCCTACCGCTTGGGCTGCATCAATGATTATTTTCGGACTAATTCCATGAGAAGAAAAAAAGGATTTTATTTTCTTAATTGGGTTTATTACTCCGAGGACATTTGATACATAAGTTAAAGAAACAACTTTAATTTTCTTTATATTAAGCTTTGCAGTAAGGATAGATCTATGTAGTAGTCTACCATCGTTATCTATTGGAATAAAAAACAGAAAGATACCAATTTCTTCTTTAAGCCGTAACCAAGGAATAACATTTGCATGATGCTCCATCTCAGAAAGAACTACAATATCACCTTTGTGCAAATTTTTCTTTGCCCAACCACTGACCACAAGCTGTATTGATTCATTAGTATTTTTTGTAAAAATAACTTCATTTCTATCACGAGCATGAATAAAGCTTGCAACACTATCTCTAGACTGCTCATAGAGCTCTGTCGTTTTTTCTGCAAGAGAATAAATTCCCCTATGAACATTTGCGTTATTTTTTTTATAAACCTCGTCAACTGTTCGTATTACCTGTACTGGTTTTTGTGACGTTGCTGCACTATCCAAGTAAACTAAATCGGGATATTTTTTAAATAGGGGAAAGTCTTTTTTTATTATTTCAGGATTATATAAAGTTGTTTGCATATTCTGCGATTCTCTCCTTTACAGCACTTTGTTTCCCTTTAGATAACTGATTAACAACACTTGAGAGAAACCCTTCGACAAGTAGCATTTTAGATTTTTCATAGGGTATACCTCGTGACATGAGATAGAACAATTCAAGTTCGTTTACCTTGCCAATAGTTGTTGCATGTCCTGCTTTTATATCATTTTCTGCAATTTCAAGACTGGGAACTGCTCTTCCTTTAGAAGCATTGGAAAGAAGCAGTAGATATGCCCCAAGCCAAGCAATACTCCCTTTTGCCCCTTTTATAATTTTGACTAGCCCATCGAAGTTAATACTTGAAGAATCTTCTAAAACTCCCTTAAGAAGAAAATGGCTTGTTGTTTCAGGAGAATTATGGTAAATATTTACTTTCACATCAACAGTGCTTTCTCCTGTTCCAAAAAAGACTCCAAGCACTTTTATCGAAGCACCTTTTTCAGCTAAGTAAATATCGTAGATTATTTCTTTCTCTTTACCAAACCATATTATTGGAAGTAAAACTTCTCCACTTTTATTTAGGACAATTTGTTTTTTTATCTGCATTAACCGACAGCTCCTTCCATAGATAAGTTAATGAATCTATTTAATTCAACAGCATAATCAAGAGGAATCTCTTTCATAATTGGTTCTATGAATCCATTGACAATAAGAGAAGTTGCTTGACTTTCATTTAAGCCTCTGGACATTAAATAAAATAATTGTTGTTCACCAACTTTTGAAACAGATGCTTCATGGCCTAGCGTTACATCTTGTTCATTAATAATATTTACCGGATATGTATCAGATCTTGATAGTTCATCAAGTAGTAATGCATCACAACGGACAAATGATTTGCTCCCTTTTGCCCCTTTAGCAATTTTAACCATTCCACGATAACTTGCTCTCCCTCCTTGCATGCTTACGGACTTTGAGGTAATCATACTTGTTGTATAGGGTGCTAAATGGATTGCCTTTCCACCAGCGTCTTGATGTTGATTTGCTCCTGCAAACGCCATGGATAACACCTCTCCGCTTGCTCCTTTACCTGCCAAAATTAATGAGGGGTATTTCATGGTAACCTTAGATCCTATATTTCCATCTATCCATTCTCCAACGCCCTCTTCTTCTATAAACATTCTTTTGGTGACAAGGTTATACACTGTTTCACTCCAGTTTTGTACTGTCGTATAACGAACCCGAGCACCTTTCTTAACAATTACCTCAACTACGGCTGCGTGTAGCGTTGCTGTATGATGATTTGGGGCAGTACAGCCCTCAAGATAATGAACATAACTTCCTTCATCAGCAATAATTAAAGTTCGCTCAAACTGTCCAATTTGTTTTGCATTCATTCGAAAATATGCCTGCAAAGGAATCTCAACTTGCACGCCTTTGGGAACATAAATAAAATTCCCTCCACTCCAAACTGCAGAATTAAGTGCAGCAAATTTGTTATCAGAGGGAGGAATGATTGTCCCAAAATACTCTCGTACAAGATCAGGATATTTTTGCACGGCAGTATCGGTATCTGTAAAAATTACTCCTTTTTCTTCAAGGTGCTTTTTTATACTTTGATAGATAACTTCTGAATCATATTGAGCACCAACACCACCAAGAAATTTTTTTTCTGCTTGTGGTATACCAATTTTTTCGTACGTGTCTAGTACTTCTATAGGAACTTCTTTCCAATCGTGGAATTTTTTTTCCGATGAGCTAACATAATAGTATAATTCATCAAAATTAACTCCTGACAAATCAGCTCCCCATGTTGGCATCATTTTTTGCTCAAACATCATATATGCTTGTAAACGGAAATTACGCATCCATAATGGCTCATTTTTTATGCGAGAAATCATTTCCACTACTTCACGACTTAACCCTTTTGGCGTTCTTACAACATCATTTTCTGGCTGGTAAAAACCGAATTTATATACATTATTAGTAAAAAAAGGAGAGTTAGACATAATTTATTTTTGGAATAAGAAATTGTATCCTTTTTCTTCTATTAGAGAAGCAAGAGAAGCATTGCCAGTCTGTACAATTTTTCCTTTCACTAAAACATGGACAAAATCTGGTTTAAGGTACTTAAGTATTCTTTGATAATGGGTGATAAGTAGTAACCCGAAAGAATAATTCAGAGATTCCACTTGATGAGCAATATATTGTAAAGCATCAACATCTAATCCGGAATCCGGTTCGTCAAGAACAACATACCTTGGTTTAAGAATGCTCATTTGCAAAATTTCTGCTTTTTTCTTTTCTCCTCCTGAAAACCCTTCATTCAGTGATCGTTCTGTCATATCCTCTCGTAGTCCTAATTGCTTTGCATTTTTTTGCATATTTTGTTTAAAAATCTTTAAAGAAACAGATTTTTTTTCTTGAAATGCCATGCGAAGAAAACTTGCAAAATTTACTCCTGGAACTTCAACAGGATACTGAAATCCAAGAAATAATCCCAATTTTGCCTTCTTATCTACTGATATACGAGTAATATCGACTCCATCAAGGAAAATAGTCCCTTTAGTAATAACATATCCAGGATGACCCATAAGAACTTGTGCTAAGGTAGACTTACCTCCACCATTTGGACCCATAAGGACATGTTTTTCTTTAATCTTAATCGTTAAAGAAACGCCCCTAAGAATTTCTTTTCCATCTATTGTTTGCGCATAAAGATTGTTTATGACTAATGCATTTTTCATATCTTAACCTCTTGTGTCTGTTTGATAAACATCAAGTACACACAAAAAACATATGTAACCATAACAAAAAGGCGAATCAGGCTAAATTCTCTATCAACTCCTATAAAGTTTTGCAAAAATGTTCCAAGTATACTATCTTCTTTTGGTAAAAACCCTAAATGAAAGGACATCATTTTTGATAAGTAAATATTAAAGTGCGTATAAAATAATTTTGTTATTCCGTTTTGAAAAAGAGACGCGCCTAAAAGGATAACAAGGTATTCAGTTGTTCTAAAAACTTTTTTAAGAGGAACTTTCAGGTAAATAAGTGATGTAGCAAGCCCCACAAACCCTGCTCCCAAAAAGCCAAGCAAAAGTCCCGTTATGTTTTGAGTAAAGTTAAAGAATAATGAGCTACTTGCTGTAAATAATGCAACTTCAAATCCTTCTCTTAAAATTAAAAAAACAATAGTAAAAAAAAGAGATATGTCAAATATTTTTTGTTCTATTTTTTCCTGGGTCTTTTTTAAAATAGCATGGCTACTTCTATGTAAAACTTTATGGACTGAAAATACTACATATACAAGAAAAGTGCCAGAAAAAATAAGTAGATAGCTTTCTAGACTGTCAGCGTTTTTTTCTGTGAGTATTCCTCTTGCATAATTACTAAATACATACATTGAAGAACTTAATAAAAGAGAAAGTAATATACCAATTACGACAGCTGAAACTATTTCAACCTCCTTTTTAAGATTCGTTTTCTTAGATATACCTAAAAATAAACCCAAAATTAGGAATGCCTCTAAAAATTCTCTAAAAGTAATTAAACCAATAGTAAACATATGTATTTAGATTTTTGTACACCATTCTTTATATTTCTCCTCTTCTCCACGAACTATTCTAAAAAACAATTCCTGCATTTTTTTTGCTACTTCTCCTCTTTGGCCACTACCAATTTGTCGCTTATCGATACTTTTGATCCATGCGACCTGACAGCCTGTCCCGCAGATAAATGCTTCAGAGCAAATGTATAGTTCTGTTCTATCAATCGTTCTTTCTTCTATTTCTATTTCTAAATCTTGAGCCAGTTGAAGTACTGTTCTTCTTGTAATTCCTTCTAGAATATCGTCTGACTTTGCTGGCGTAATCAGTTTTCCATTCCTAACAATAAATAAATTTGCTGCTGATGCTTCAGAAACGTTTCCTAAGTCATTAAGTAAAATTGCGTCGTCATATCCATTATCCACGGCCTCTTTTTTTGCTAGCGAGCTATTTACATATGCACCTGAAATTTTCGCACGCGAAGGTATGGCGTTATCGCTCACTCTTCTCCACGAAGAAACCATAAAATTAAGCCCATTAGTAAGAGACATATACTCTCCAAGCGGCAACATATAGAGACTAAATGAAAATTCTGTCTGCGCTAAGGAGGGTGAAAAATCTAAATTCCCGGCGTATGCAAATGGCCTGAAATATACATCTGTTTTTGGATTATTTTTTCTTGCTAAATCAAGCGTTATTTCCATAAGGTTTTCTTTTGTGTATGGGAATGTACACCCAACTATTTTCACTGAAGAAAGAAAACGTTCATAATGATCTGACAATCGAAAAATATATACTGAGTTTTTCTTTTTGTTATAATATCCCCGTATTCCACCAAAAATAGCCGTACCATATTGAAGCGCATTTGTCATGATGGAAACATTTGCATCTTCAATTTTTACAATTTTGTTATTTAAAAAAGCAAATGGGAATGATTGTGTTTTCATTTTATTTTTTAATTGCAATAACCTCTATCTCTACAAGCGCATCTTTAGGTAAACAAGAAACTTCTACAGTAGATCGAGCCGGTTTTTGGTTAGTAAAATATGAACCATATATCTCGTTTACCGTTACATAATCTTTCAAAGATTTAACAAAAATCGTCGTTTTTACAACATCGCTTAAATCTACTCCTGCAGATGTAAGTACAGCAGCAATATTTGTCATAACTTGCTTAGTTTGATTTTCTATGCCTTCTACTAGAGTAGATGTTTTAGGATCTATACCAATTTGTCCTGCACAAAATATAAACCCATTCACTTCAATAGCTTGAGAATATGGTCCTACTATAGCGGGAGCATTGTTTGTATATATAGTTTTCATAAAAATTATTCTTCCATGCCAGCACCCTCAATTGCCGATAAGGCGGTAGCTCGCATTCGTTTCAACAAGCGATTAGTTACTTTTTTGACTGCAGGATGTATTCCAGCATTTTCTTTTGTTAGTTCTTTCCATTCTGAAAGACGTTTTGTTGCTAGTTCATCATCTGAAAGTTCCCTACAATTTATTGTATTGTTATTTAGGTCTACGACAATTGTGTCACTATCTTCAACCAGAGCAATTGGACCACCAAGATATGCTTCTGGAGTAATGTGTCCAATCACTACTCCTACTGACCCACCAGAAAAGCGAGCGTCAGTCATAAGTGCAATAGTAATGTTTTTCTGTCTGCAAAGCGTTGTAATTCTCGATGTTGGATCAAGCATTTCTGGCATTCCTGGAGCACCTCTTGGTCCCTCATAACGAATTACCACCATTTGCTGATTTTCAAAAATATCTGGTGTTTCCTCAAGAGCATGCAGAAGTTCAAGTTCGCTATTAAATGTTTTTGCTCTGCCTGTAAAAATACCATCAACTAAACCTGTTTCTACGCCTGCTACTTTAATAACTGCTCCACCTTTTGGAGCCAAATTTCCTTGAAGAAGTCTTAATCCACCAGTTTTTTTAAAAGGTTTTGCAATTGAATATATTACATCTCCATCAGGTAAAGGTGGATTGATTCTTTCTACTTGTTCTGCTAATGTTTCGCCGGTACACGTAATACAATTTCCATTCAACAATTTTGCTGTAAGTAATTCTTTTACTATGACTGGTAAGCCACCTTTTTCTTCTATGTCAACCATTGAATATTTTCCAAATGGTCTCGCATTAACAAGTACAGGAACTTTGTGGGAAATTTCGTTAAATTCTTTTTGACTGATAACTTCCTTCCACAGATTAATTCCTGCTGCTCGTGCAATTTCTGCACAGTGTAAAACAACATTGGTTGAACCTCCCATGGCAATCGCTACTGTTAATGCGTTTCTCAGAGATGCTGGTGTAACAATATCCAATGGCTTTATTTCTTTTTGAGTCATTGTGAGAAGACAGTTAATAAGCTCCTTGGGAAAATCGTTAATGCGTTTTTTATCATCGGATGAAGGAGACACCATGTGTAGCGGTTCCATTCCCAAAACAGCAATGAATGACTGCATTGTGTTATATGTAAACATTCCTCCGCAACTTCCTTGACCACAACAGGCATTAAGAGCAATTCTTGTTTTCTTTTCCTTGTCAGAATCTGCAGCAACTTGAAAACCAGTAACAATATCAATTCTTTCATGGGTTTTTGGATCAACACCAGGATGAATTGATCCGTCTGAAAAAATTACTGTTGGAACATTTAATTCAAGAATTGCTGCCAATGTACCAACGGGAGGTTTATCACATGCAACAACAGCAATACAACCTGTAACCTTACTCCCACTTAAATGCAATGTCATGGAATCATTTGTCACTTCACGACCAATTAGTGAAAAACGCATTTCTGGTGTACCATTCAGTTGACCATCTGAAACACCAATAGTATATGCAGGAGGAATAAGTCGAATGGGTAAATTGTCTGTGACAATACGATCAGAGAGTGTCTTTTGTATGACCGTAACTTTTTCTGTTATACCAAGATAGCATTGGCTATCTCCAAGACTACCTGTAACAGCCCATACTGGATCATAAATTTTTAATGGGTCTTGCCCAATAACACGGGCAGTACCTACTCTTTGCACATCTCGTCCAGGATTTTCTGATACAAAATCAGTATGCTTTGTTTTTTCTTCACATTCGCATTTTCCACACTGGCAATTATCGTTTTTCATAAGCAATATAAATTCACTATATTAAATAACTATATAACATTTCATCCGATGATATCATTCGAAAGTTAAGTTCTATTTCTTTCATTTTATTCAAAAGTGGCTGCAAGTCTTCTTTTTTTGTAAGCTCAATACCTACAAGTGCAGTACCACGTTCTTTATTTGTTTTTTTCATATATTCAAACCGAACAATGTCATCTGTTGGTCCCATTGCTTTATCTAAAAATCCTTTAAGTTGTCCTGGTTTTTGAGCAAATTCAATAAGAAAATAATGCTTTTTTCCTTGCCATACAAGGCTTCTTTCTAAAACTTCTGGGTATCGTAAAATATCATTATTACCACCACTTAATATACAAACAACAGTTTTTCGTTTAATTACATCTTTAAGTTCTTCAAGTGCTGAGACAGAAAGTGCTCCAGCTGGTTCAGCAACAATACCTTCATTCTGATATAACTCTATCATTACGCTACAAACCAATCCCTCTGGTACAACAACAATTTTTTCTAAATACTGTTTGCAAAGTTCATATGATATATTGCCAACTGTACTTACCGCTGCTCCATCAACAAATGTGTCTAATTCCCCAAGAGAAACAGCATATCCTTTTTGAAAAGACTTATGCATCCCAGCAGCACCTTGCGCTTCTACTCCAAATACTGCAACTTGTTTTTTTTGTTTTACGTATGAAGCAATACCTGCTGCAAGTCCTCCACCGCCAACAGGGGATATAACAACATCAATTTTTTCTCCTAACTCTTTATAAATCTCAAGTCCAATTGTCCCTTGACCAATAATAGTTTTGAGATCATCAAAAGGATGAACATATGAAGCATGCTCTTCTTCACAATACTTTTTCGATGCTTGATATGCATCGTCAAATGTTTGTCCAATCAATTTTATTTCTATAAAACCATCTCCAAAGTGTTTTACTTTTTCTATTTTTTGTAGAGGGGTTGTGTTGGGCATAAAAATAACTCCATGAATTTTTAAGAGATAACAACTAAGGGCAACTCCCTGGGCATGGTTACCTGTACTTGCGGTCACAACACCTTGTGCCTTTTCTTCGTCAGTTAAAGAACTCATTTTATTAAAAGCTCCTCGTATTTTAAAAGATCGTACTTCTTGCAAATCTTCCCTTTTTATATATACTTTTGCATCATACTTTTTGGATAATCTTTTTGAAAACTGTAATGGTGTTTTCCAAACTACCTCTTGCATATTCTTTGCTGCTTCCTCAATTTGTTGTGTTGTTATTTTTTTCATATTATTTCTGGTTTTCAGGTCTAAGTTCTCGAACTTTTCTTCCTGCTTGCCACATCTCGCTTTCTCTCATTTCCTGTAATTCTTTTTGTAATTTCTCTCTATAGTTTGATTTGCTATTTGCTTTAATAACAATTTCTGCTTCTTTCCCAGATGCTACATTTTTGTATAGCTTTTCAAATAAAGGTGTTACTGTTTTCTTAAATTTTTCTTTCCAATCGAGCGCACCACGCTGTGCAGTTGTTGAACAGTTTGCAAACATCCAATC
This sequence comes from Minisyncoccota bacterium, assembly GCA_025449795.1. Classification (GTDB taxonomy): domain Bacteria; phylum Patescibacteriota; class Microgenomatia; order Levybacterales; family UBA12049; genus JANWIQ01. The sequence continues at coordinate 5,652 of JANWIQ010000056.1, read as the reverse complement.
CATTCCTTTTTCTCCAATAAGAGGAATGAGACTTTGTGTTAACTCCTCAACTGTTTCATTAAATGCTTCAGAAGGAGAATGTCCATGTTTTCGCAAAAGATCATATTGTGCTTCCATTATTCCGGCAATTGCACCCATAAGTACTCCTCTTTCTCCTGTTAAGTCGCTAAACACTTCTTTTTCAAAAGTAGTTTCAAAAAGAAATCCTGACCCAATTCCGATTCCCAATGCTTGTGCTATTTCTTTCGCTTTTCCTGTCGCATCCTGATACACTGCGTAACTTGAGTTAACTCCACGCCCTTCCAAGAAAATCTTACGAAGGGTTCGCCCAGTACCTTTAGGTGCAACAAGAACAACATCTACATTCTTTGGTGGGACAATGCTTGTTTGCGTTGCATATGTAACAGCAAAGCCATGGGAGAAATAAAGTACCTTACCTTTTGTTAGGTAAGGCTTAATCGTAGGCCACAGTTTAATTTGTGCGGCATCAGAAAGTAAATAACAAATAACGCTTCCTCTTTTTGTTGCCTTCTCAATATCAAAAAGTGTTTCTCCTTCAATCCACCCATCTTCAAGTGCTTTATCCCACGAGAGAGAATTTTTTCTTTGTCCCACAATAACAGAAAATCCATTATCACGGAGATTCAATGCTTGAGCAGGGCCCTGCACGCCATATCCAATAACGGCAATAGTTTTATTTTTTAACACGCTATGTGCATTTTTTAAAGAAAATTCTTCACGTGTTAGAACATTTTCCAACATTTTCCCAAATCTCATTTTTGTCATATTGTTATTTCTCCCGCTTTCATAAATTTTTTAATATCCTCAATGCTTGCAACCTTTGCAACTGCATTTACAACCTCAATAATCCTGTCTATTTGCCTTATTGTTTTATCAACAGCTTCTTGCGTTTCTTCTACAAATATAGAGATTTTTGACAGTTTTTCCTCTTTATTTTTAACCGAAATTATTCCTTCTATATTAATTTTCCTTCGTAAAAAAATATCTGCAACTCTGTATAAAACTCCTGGTTTATCCTCACTTAAAATCGTACATAAATATATTTTTTTCATATAATTTATACTAAACGCATCTCGCTGACAGATGCTCCAGTTGGCATCATGGGAAATACCTTTTCTTCTTTTTCTACAACAACCTCAAGTACTCGTGGACCTTCTGCTGCAAGTAATTTTTCCAATGCTTCTCTCAATGCAGCTGGCTTATCGACTTTTTCCGCATCTACAAAAAATCCTTTACATACATCAACAAAATTTGGATTCTTAAGATCTACAAAAGAGTATCTTTTTGCAAAAAATAATTCTTGCCACTGTCTTACCATTCCTAAAAAGTTATTATTTAAAATGATAACTTTTACCGGAAGTTTTTCTTGTGCTAATGTTGCTAATTCCTGTATATTCATTTGAAACCCTCCGTCACCAACAATTACGATAACTTGCCTGTTTGGTACGCCCATCTTTGCTCCCATTGCTGCAGGTAGGGCAAATCCCATGGTACCTAAACCACCAGAGGTAATATAACTATTACTTTGTTGAAATTTGTAATATCTTGCTGCAATCATTTGATTTTGTCCAACATCTGCAACGATAACCGCTTCTCCTTTTGTCATTTCAGAGAGAAGATTCACAACACTAGCCATGGTTAACTTCTCAGCTTTTAAGGTTATTTCCTTTTCGATTACCTGCTTATATTCCTCTTCTTTGTATGAATCAAAACGCGTAAGCCATTCTTCATGGTTTTTATAGCTAACGTATTTTTCTAATTCCTGTAAGGCCTTTTTTGCATCACCAAGAATTGCTACTTCTACTGGAATATTTTTATTAAACTCTGCAGGATCAATATCTATATGAATAATTCTTGCATTCTTTGCATATCTAGATACATCTCCTGTTACCCTGTCATCAAATCTCATACCAACAGCAATAATTACATCAGCAGAATTTGTTAATACATTTGGACCATAATTTCCATGCATGCCTAGCATGCCTTTATATAATCTGTGACCAGTTGGAAATCCCGATAGCCCATGAAGTGTACAAGCAACTGGAATATTTGCTTTTTCTACTAATTTTTTTACTTCTTCTTCCGCATTTGCAATGAGCACTCCGTGCCCCATGAGGAGAAATGGTTTTTTAGCTTGATTAACTATTTCAGCAACTTTTTTAATTACGGCTAAATCGGAAACAGTTTTTGGATGATACCCTTGTAAACGTACATTTTTAGGATATTTAAAAATACATTGTTCCATCTGGGCACTTTTTGTAATATCTATGAGCACAGGCCCTGGTCTTCCTGTTTGAGAGATATAAAACGCTTTTGCGAAAACCTCAGCTATCTCGGACGCTTTGGTTATTTGGTAATTCCATTTTGTAATTGGTGTTGTTACTCCAATGATATCTGCTTCCTGAAAAGCGTCTGTTCCAAGAAGAGATGTTGCAACTTGTCCAGTAATACACACAATTGGAACTGAATCCAGCATTGCATCAGTAATTGCTGTTACCAAATTCGTTGCACCTGGTCCTGACGTTGCTAGCGCTACCCCTGGCTTTCCCGTTACTCGTGCATACCCTTCAGCAGCATGTCCAGCAGCTTGCTCGTGCCTAACCAATATATGATTTAATTTATCTTTATAATCATATAAGGCATCGTACACTGGCATTATTGCTCCACCAGGATACCCAAAAATTACCTTCACATGTTCCTTAAGTAAGGATTCTAAAACTGCTTGTGCACCTGTCATTGTTTTATTTTTCATATTTTTTACCACAAAAAAACCCGCTTAGAGCGGGTGTAATTGCCATAGCAATATAGCCCGCGTTAGTGGGTAATAATGATAATAGCGATTGATTTATTTACAAAACTCATAAATAGATTATACAAAAACATTTATACCTTTGTCAACTTTCAAAATGAGCCTAGATTTCTTTCTAATGACACTTAGCAATCTTTGCTTATATGAAGAATTAATACCATTTTAGAAGATGCAATAATTCCAAATAGTTTAATGTTCAGAATGAAAGTAAACTCACTTTTCTTGAAATTTTCTTATGCTATACTTTCTATATGGGATCACAACAGCAAATTGGTAAAAATCTCAAAAAAGCTAGGAAAAAGGTTGGATTAACTCAAGAACAAGTTGCGGAAAAAGCGGGAATTCATGTGAGTTATTATTCACGCATTGAGAGAGGTGTAGTAAATATGTCTGGAGAGGTGCAGGAAAATATTTTTAAAGCTCTCAAGGTAAAATCTTCGGACGTTTTGCCTTATTAAGTCTTAACTATTTTTTTAGCAAAAGCATACATAAAACCAGCTAGGACTATCGCTTGGTCATGAGAAGCATCTGGATTTTTCATTCTTAGACTCTTTAAAGCAGCCTGTACTAAGTACTCTTGATTTTCTTCTTTTGCCGCAAATTGAAATCTAGCTTTCGGAATTTTCTTAAATACCTGTTCAAAAAGACCTTTTTCACCGATCTCTTTTATTTCTTCCCACGGTAATCCATCAAAATTTGCGTCATCCATACCGTGAGTATAGCAAATTTTTAGAGAAACTTACCAAGTTTCAAAAATTGGAATATCTGCAATGCCAATTCTTTGCTATCTATTCTTCTCATTATTTCACGGCTATGATTTTGGGAAAGTATGTTAAGACTCCCTTCCCAAAGGATAGTTCTGTCTAAAACGGCAAGTTTTCGATGATGATTGCCAGCGCACAACAGTACTTGTACTCCTGTTGTTTCAAATCTTCTTATTTCTGCCTCAGATTGTACCTCCATCCCTTCTCCATGTTCTTTCGGATCTCGAGTTATTACAAAAATTTTTACGTTCTTTTTTAATAACGTATTGAATACTCGATCAAACGTTTTTACCCTTTCGGTAGTAATGAAGGGACTCTCTATAATTACTTCACTTGTACACTTCTCTAAATCCTGTAAAAACATTTGATAAAAGGTTTTTTCATCATGGAGTTGCGAATTAAGCAGGATTGGGCTCATTCGTCCTCCTTTTGTGCTTGATATGCCTGCATTAACTTGCTAAAATGAACGAGGAAGTTGTGAAAGAGTTCAAAATAAGATGACTCTTCCGCACAGAGGTTCAAAGTTGATTTTCTTCGTTACCTTTCGTGACTAAAAAGGTTTAAGTCCCCGCAACTCTACTAAAGAGACTCAGACTTCTGGTATAATCTTCTTGTGAAAAGGGAAAAACGAGCCCCATTAGTAAGTCATGTCAAAACTTTTGGAATTATAATTGTCATCGCTATCTTGCTCAGCTTTGCGGTTTTGCTTCTTTCTTCTAGAAAGAATGTAGCAAGAAAAGAATCTAATACTCCGATACTCATCCACCAGCCGAGCGCTACGCCAATACCAATGTCAACAGCAACTATCCTTTCTTACCATGACAGCATATTAGGAATAAGTTTTGATTATCCCGGTAGTCTTGGGCAGGCTCGTATACTTGGTAATTCTAGTCTTACTGAGGACTGGCATAGAATTGACTTTGATAAAGGTGGTTTTGAAGCAGGATACTATGAGCTATCCTCAAGTACCGCAAATTATCAACCAATTGCTGGTGAAGGTAGTCCACATTTTTTTGATGAAAAGGTATTAGCTTCCGACTCAACTGATTCGGTAAAGAGTGCGTTAGAAAAGGCTCACTTTATTCCTGTCAGCGTAGAGAAGGTTCAAAATACTAATGGTATCCCTGCATTTAGAGCGTATGTGACTTTTTGTTATGGACCATGTCAACTAGAACGTCTTTACATAATCCCATTGAATAATCAAAAATACTCTAATTTATTGATTTTGACCGTTATGGGAATTATATATGCTGTCCCCACAACAAATGCTTCTCTTCCAATTGATCAAACAAAGCAACTTGCACTAAAAGATGGTATTGCTATTGAAAATGGTACTGCGCTGGAAAAAACACTACTTTTTGCTAAAGGACAAGATTTAATTTTTAATTCACTTTTGTTTGATAAATAATCTTTTATCTAAAAACTCCAAAAATTCGTTCTGACAAATTTACTTTAGGCCTGCCGTTATAGCTCATTTGAAAAGGATACTGCTTAAATACAATCGCCCACTCCTTGATAGCTCCCACAAATTCGTTTATAATTAACACACAATTCGGACGATTTCACCCAAAGGGTGATGGTCCTCTGGACCAAGCTCATGTATTTTGTTTATTTTATAAAAAGTGAGAAAAACGACAAAATATACATTGGCAGAACAGATAAGGAACCTAAAGTTCGTTTGGAAGAACATAATCAAGGAAGTAATACTTGGACAAAACAAAATAGGTCTTTTAAATTAGTCCATTATGAAAGTTTTCTCTGTAAGGAGGATTCAATTAAAAAAGAGGCATTTTATAAAACAGGTATTGGCAGTAAAATAAAATTAGCAATTTGTAAACTTATGGACGATTAGCTCAGTTGGCTAGAGCATCTCTTTTACACAGAGAGGGTCTGGGGTTCGAGTCCCTAATCGTCCACTGAGAAAATTCCTCACCATCTGGTGGGGAATTTTTTTATGAACTTAGGATGAGAAGTTTACCCTGAGCCTGCCGAAGGGAGTCCCTAATCGTCCACTGAATCAAGTTTCGAGGCTAAGGCTTTGTTATTTCCTCAAAAAAT
>JANWIQ010000055.1 GCA_025449795.1 Minisyncoccota bacterium | reverse complement strand
CTTGAAACAACATATTACGCAAGTGTCCAAGTGACACAATTTGCGGCGATACCTCTTCTCTTCTTCTTATTATTTTTTATACGATCATTCAAAATTATGAAGCCGAATATTTTTTGGGCATTTCTCTTTTTTCTCTTGGCTCTCTTTATTGATATACCAAGAATCATACCCATTATCCTTCTTTTCCCTTTGTTGGTGTTTATTTTTCCCCTCAACAAAACAACTACATTTATCCGAAAAACTATTCTTACTAGCTACCCACTTTTCTTATTTCTTATAAGCATTATATTCTTCTGGTGGTTTACGCATTATTCCCTTGATACCCTTTTGGGGAAAGCAATCCATCAAGGCATGCTTACTCCAATGTTTTTTCTGCAGAAATTACATCTCTTTGGCCATTTTTTTGCAACAATTGCGAATATATTTACTGGACTAGTAATTGATCCGGGACAGGACGAACAAAACACCGGTGTATATACTTCTTTTTTCGGATATCTTGGGCTCGGTATTTTTCTTGTAACAATTGGTACTGGTATTGCATGGATAAAAACCCAAAAAAAGTTTTTTGGCATGATAACTTTTTTTCTCTTATGGATATTTCTTTTTTATTTTCCTAATTGGGTTTCCGAGCCCCGGGCACCCATGGCAGGAGCACATCGGTATGTTTTCCTCTCTGCGATTGGGTTTATTGGACTAGCAGCATACTTATTGTCTTTTATCAAAACAAAAAACATTTTTATCTTTTTATCTATCGTATTTATTGGCTTAAATATCTACAAAGCCAATACGCTACTTGCCTGGCAGTATACCTATCGATCAGACAAACTTGTGAATACCACATGGAATACCATCAATGCAGACGTCCCCAAAAAAGAAACAAATAGTATCTTTATGTTTTTTGGCGCACAGCCTTGGGTAAGTGAAGATATTGGGTTAAGTGGCGCGGCCCCTTTTGCATTACTTCGCAATAGTTCGGCAAACAGACAATTTATCGATCCTACCCAAATGCCCATATTTACCGTGGATACAAATGCTATTGGGAAGTACCTTTGCTATCCTCACCAACGAATTATTAATCTCTACTTTGTTGCCTACAAAAAAGATCGCGTCCCCCTTTCACACATCCATGCATGGAACGTGCTGCCGGGGGGAAAACTAGTAGATGTCTCAGAAAAAGAAAGAGAAATGCTTAAAACCATTGCTCCTTGCAAAATATAATCTTACTATTCCTGTAAGGCTAATTCCAAAGCCATCTGGTGTGGCTTTTGTCTCCACTTTCACAAAATATGCCGTGATACTGCTTGCCTGTTTTGGAGGTACCTTTTTTTTCTTTTGCAAGCCTTCCACATACTTCACACACCAAGCGCTCGGTATGCTCTTCTTTGCTCATACTTGGACTCACTGCCCGTACCATTTCATCTGCTGATGCAATACTTTCCATAAGGCCATATCCAGCAAATCCAAGCGCTCTTCCTACTGCCGAAGTCTCCGCAACTTCATACGGATTTTGCTTTTCTATGGTTTTTTCACTTTGTAAATCAACCGAACTGATACCCGTAAAGATATGTCCTTTTAGGGTTATTTTTGCTTTCACGACAACAGGATTGTGGCTTAAAACCTCTGTCTCTACGCTATCCAATGTGTCGTCTTCGTGGGCAAGTTCTACTCTTCTTGCCACGGTCATATAATCTTTGCCGTGGATTTGTACGATACCATTATTACTCATTTGAATTCCCACTATACCACGCTTCGTATTATTTTCAAGCAATCATCGAAGCAAAAAACTAAGATAGCGACAAATTGCTATGCAATTTTTATCTTGAAGAAAAAATGAAATCACGTGGGTTATTTTCGCATCATGTCCAAGACGACCGCGACAACCATAAGTAAAAGTCCTACCCACCAAAGGGAAAGACTGGGAACCAAAGAAACAATAAGGACGCCAAGACCAAGACCGAAAAGACTATGCATAACCACATGAGGAGTAAAACACTCCTGCATTTTGCTGTTTTTTGCCATTGCCCTCACCTCCTCTCATACTGAGTGTAACAGACATGCAACCTTCTGCAACGAGGAAATTCTTTCCTTTCTTTAATACTTTGTTGCTATACTGAGGAGCTATGGAAGAAAAACAGCTTATTCAAAAAGCATTTCGAGGAAAATTGATAGGCAAGGCAGTCATGAAAAAACATGTGGTTGAAGTGCTTGCAAAAATGCCAAGCAATATTATTTCTTTTGTTACCAAACAAGTATGGTTTGTCACCTCTTTCGATGATGCATGGGCATTCACTTTTACCGGGAATGACTTTAAAAATAAAAATGTTATTTTTTTAAGCGATGAGTTGCTTCATGAAGATGTAAAACAAATTCGCTGGACTATTGCCCATGAAATAGGTCATGTCGTACTGGGGCATAAAAATAGGTTTTTGGAAAAATTTGGAAGAGAAAAAACACAAGAACAAGAACGACAAGCAGATGCTTTTGCAGAGCAATTTATCCCACCCCCACAATACTAAACCCAACGCACACGATTATTCTACTCTTGCAGTGAAAAATCCAAAAAGTTGGGAAACAAATTGTATCATTTCATTCAGAATTCCTGCCATTTTTCATCACCGAAGTAATAGTACATTTCCTTTGCAATGAATGAAAAAAAGAAGAGTAAGAATGGAGTTACAAAAGAGTTTTTAGGCAGGTGTCTACCGCTTTTCCAACATGAAGCTTGCCAAGTTTATTCCGTATTCTAAAGACCTACCCGCTTCGCTAAGTGAAAATTGCACCATACAGGAAAATCCTCACGTTTGTAGCCAATTTTCAGTTGCTTCGGCTTCGCTCAGCATTTCATCCTGAGTTTTATCGAAGGATCAGTTGGAAAAGGATATCCACCTGCCTATTCGTGTATTTAAATGCCATTTTATTTTTGTTGAGGTTTAAAGTTTAAGGAGGCAGAATTAATACAATATCTTTTGCCTGTCTCTGTTGGGCCATCATCAAAAATATGGCCAAGATGGGCACCGCATTTGTTGCACGTAACTTCTGTCCTGAGCATACCAAAAGAAAGATCCTCATGAAAGTCTACTGCACCGGTAAGTGACTTATCAAAACTAGGCCATCCACAATCACTATCAAATTTTGTGTCGGAAGGAAAAAGTTCATTGCCGCATGCTGCACAACTGTACATTCCTGTTTCAAAATTTTGATAAAACTTCCCTGTGCCGGGAGCTTCTGTCCCTTTTTCAAACATCACCGCATACTGCTCTGGAGTAAGTTTTTTCTTCCAATCTTCTTTGGAGAGTTTTTTATTGTCTGCCATGAAATAAGTATACCACACGAGGCTAAACCAAATGGTAATAGGCGACTATTTCTTCTGCCGCCTCTATTGGCATTGTGGTACTTGTATCGATAGTAAGATGCTCATTTTGTGCATACCGGTCATACATTTCCGGATACATGGAGGCAAAAGATTCCCATGCCTCTATGGTGTGGATTTTGTCTCGTGTCTTTCTCTCTTCTCCCTCTACCCGCTCTTTTAGTACCTGTACTGGCGCAGTAAGTTGCACAAGAAAAAGCTTTCCATTATTTTTTTCTACCTCGTCCATCATCATTTTGTACAGCTGTTTGTAATTATTCATTGCAATAACACCGGTCATAATAAGGTCTTTATTTGCTTGTACTGCCTCCTCAACAATACGGAATCGAAATTCGTATTCCAATTTTGCCCGAATCGGACTCTCCATGCCAAAAATATCCCGCAAAGGATTAATTATCATATGATTATGGAATAGAGAAATGCCGGTAAGGCGGGACAATTCCGTGGCGATCGTTAACTTCCCTACAGCCGGTGGACCATATAATAGAATAAGCTTCATAAGCTTATTATACTAAATTCCAAATCACAAAACCCAAATCACAAATAAACTCCACATATTAAATATCAAAAATTGGAAATTGGTTATTGGATATTGGTTATTCCCGCATAGCGGGTTTCCGGATGCTCTTTACGCCCTGCACCCCATTGGGCAAAGGATTGCATCCACGCCACCGAGACATGCTTGACAACAAATAAAATGCCTATGGCAAAATCCATCGCGACAATTTATAAAATGCTCAGAAGGACTATTGCAGACAACACATCTTCCTAAAATCTCCCTTTTGGGATCGTCCATATGAAATCCCATGACAAGCCTATTGTCAAAGACATATAGGCTTCCTATAAAATCTTCTCCAGGATATTTTTCCATGTACGTCACGATTCCACCAAATAATTGGTAGACCTTCGTAAATCCATTCATGAGTAAAAATCCTGATGCCTTTTCGCACCGCACTCCCCCAGTACAAACCGTAAGAATAGTTTTATTTTTTAAGTGCGCAATACTGTCCAATACCTCTGGAAGGTTACGAAAATTTTTCATTCCGCTTTTCAGAGAATTTCGAAAAACTCCGACGGCTTGCTCAAAATCATTTCGCATATCCACAATATAAAATTCTCTTGCCCCTCGGAGCCTTGGCGAAGTGGGGTTTGCCTCCGTTGTCCCATGTATCCATTCGTGCAGCTCTTCTGCAGTAAGATATTTCCCAGTTGTGTTGGTCGGGTCAACATCCCGTTCTTCCAGATGTGTTGCAACAATTTCCGGGCGCACTTTTACTGACAACTTTGAAAATGCACTTCCTGTCCCTTGACTTCTTTTTATATGAATATCTGCAAATTGCGGATGGGCCAAAAGATTGGCTTCATACTTTTTTATCTTTTCTGTACTGCCTTCAACGGTAGCATTGATCCCCTCTTTGGCAATAATAATTCTGCCCGTTAGACCTAATTGTTGGCAAAGCAATTTTTGCTCCTGTACCAATTTTTCAGGATCTGCAATGACAATGTATTTATAAAATAAAAGAATTGTATATTCGCTTTTCATAGGTTTTATTATACCAAAGATTAGCTTGCGGATCCTGTCAATTTCGCTTGGGAACAAATTTTTTTACCCCCAGGGTACTAGCTATACAGTAGCGGCGCTCGGTCTAGGCGGGTATGTCTACCTCTCGGTGGACCAAGTAAGGCACGCTAATATACCCAGCGAAAAAATTATTCCTTGCGCTTTATTCTTAATTCATAATTTTTTGTTCTTGTTTTCTGTTATACTGGGTTTATGGCTGATCTAAAAATAGAAGATATAAAAAAAGGAAAAGGACAAGAGGTAAAATCTGGAGACCATGTGGTTGTCCATTATACTGGCTGGCTTGAAGATCCTTCGGCACCGGGCTCAGGGCGGGCTGGCACCAAATTTGACAGCAGTAAAGACAGGGATGAACCTTTCGAAACAGCAATTGGCGCAGGATATGTGATACAAGGATGGGATATGGGAATTCCTGGAATGAAACTCGGAGGGAAAAGAAAACTTACCATTCCTCACGAATTAGGGTATGGAAAATATGGTGCTGGAGAAATTCCGGGATTTGCAACGCTTATTTTCGAAATAGAACTTCTGAAAATAACATAACATGTTTCATCTTACTGTCACAAAAAATTACCAAGACCTCAGTAACCAAACAGCCCAATACCTTGCAGACTATGTGGAAAACAATCCAAAAGCAGTTTTGTGTTGTTCTACGGGTGGTACCCCTACCGGCATGTATGAAGAGTTGGCAAAAATTGTAGAAACCAAGCACATAAATTGCTCGGAAGTTACTGTTATAAAATTTGATGAATGGGTAGGACTCGATGCAACCAATCCTTCTACCTGTGAATATTATCTCCAAAAATACGTTATTCAACCTCTCAAAATTCCTGTCAAGCACTACATTCATTTTGACAACAGTACCACGGACCCAGAAAAAGAATGCGAAAGAATTAATTTGCTTCTTCAAGATATCATAATAGATATTTTTGTTCTTGGTCTTGGTACCAATGGGCATTTGGGGTTTAATGAACCTGGCTCCGACCCACGCTTACATGCACACATAGTCCAACTTACAGAGGATACCCTGTCTCATCCAATGCTTTCAGGCAATACAAAGCCAGTTACCAAAGGCATGACCTTGGGTATCCAAGATATCCTCGATGCCAAAACAGCGCTCCTTCTGGTAAATGGAGCACATAAACAAAAACAATTTGCCCGTCTTATGACAAAAGAAATTTCTTCTGATTTCCCTGCCTCCTATCTGTGGCAACACCCTCAGGTGGAATGTTTCGTAGATAGAGTTGCTACTGAGTAAAAAATATTACATACTTATTGTATGAAACAACATGGCATTTTTTCATCGTGGACCCAACTAGGATTTTTTACCTCCTTTTTATTCCTTTTGGTTGCTATTCCCTACACAATATATATAAAAGCAACAACACAGCAAAAAGTGGTTATTGTCAATCTTCCTCAGCCAACAAGAATTGTCCATGCAGCGCTTCCTATTACCCCGCCACCAGCGAGCACAACGACAGACTGTATTGCTGTACCGCCTAGGTATACCTACCCTGCAGCGACTCCTGCTGCGTATCTTTTTCAGGATATAACCCGCCAGGTGTGCTTTCCGCCAGCACTTCCCCCTTTCCCCTTTACCTGGCAAGCATATACAGATTTTCAGAGCGGTTTTACGTTGGATACGCCAAAAAATTGGATAAAATCGACTACCTTGGTGGATGGAATACAAGAGCAAATATTTGCAGCAGACACTGGCTCAACTTCTGCCACGGTTTCTCTACGCCTACAAGAGGGACAAGATCCATATGCAACAGATACCTCTTATCTACAAATGCCGATACACCGGGACAATCATACAGGGGTAGTGTATACAAAAAATGCTTCCTTTATTGCCGCAATCTTCCCCCTTACCGCTGGTAATTTTATTCTTGCCGCATCTCGAATGGACACATCCTTGTATGCTTTCGAGCATATGCTAGACAGCCTAAAATTCCTCTAGGCGTTATGGTATTTCTTACGCTCCTCTTACTGCCTCAACATACATTTTTCAAGTCGGATTTCTAAAATAATAGTAATGAAAGAGAAAAAAGTGAAGGAGGTGAAAATATGGGACTTATTACAATGATTGTTCTTGGAGGTTTGGCAGGATGGATAGCGTCTCTTATTACCAGAAGTTCTACAGGAATTCTTATGGACATTATCTTGGGTATTGTAGGCGCAATTGCAGGAGGATTTCTTATGAGTTTTTTTGGACAACCTGGAATAACCGGATTTAATGTCTATAGCCTCGTTGTCGCGGTGATTGGCGCAATTGTCCTCATTTGGGTAGGACGACTTTTAACGGGCGGAACAAATACAAAAGTATATTCATAACAATGGCAATGCATAGCGCATCCCATACGTGGACCGCTATGCATTTTTGTGGAAACAAAAAGTTTCTCTTGCTTCTCTCTTACGCCTCTATGATTCCTTTTTAAAAGCTGGGTCCTAATCTATAAGAAGAACATGCTGCCTATGAATGAAAAACGATGTATCGTATGTCAAGATTTCCCGGTTTTCCATAAAATCCAAATTATTGCAGATGGACAGGAAAAAATACAGTACCTTTGTACCGAACACTTTGGCCAAATCCAAGATCCAAAAAGATTTTTCTCACTCCTCACCTCTCATGAAATGCAAATCCCTCCTGAAGAAATACTCTATACAGAAATCTTCTCAGATTGAAGCTTCAAGGCGGAGGCTGATATTTTCTTATTGCATTTACTGAAAGTTGCGGTGTACAATGAATGCCTATGATAATGGTACGGGATGAAACCGACATTATTACGCTTCAAAAAATTAGAGATAATTTTGTCAGTGAGTTAGCAAATGCAGCAAAAGGAAAACCTTCCAGTCTTTCCCATATAAAAAATGTTATCCCTACCGCTCCATTGGTAAAAGAGAATGAAATATTTCAAGTCATGGCAATTGGGGGTACCAATTTTAAATCTGCCACGATACGGAAATCCCCCAAAGGTCTGCGTATTTTGCATCTTCATGAAAAAGCACAGCCACCTGCATTTGACACGAAAGAAAGTTTTTTGGAATTTATTAAAGAGAATCTTGAGGAAAATATTACCATTCTCGCAATTAATTTTGCGTTTCCAGTTCAGCCAATCTTTTCGAATGGAAAGCTTGAAGGTTCGCTTATTTTTGGGACAAAAGAACATACCTTTGCAGGACTTGTTGGAGAAAATATCTGCACAGAGATAGAAAAATATCTACAAAAAGTCTTAGGGCGTCGTGTTTCCGTTTCTATTGCAAATGACACCATATGTCTTCT
>JANWIQ010000054.1 GCA_025449795.1 Minisyncoccota bacterium | reverse complement strand
CCTCATGCATTTATTGCAATTTCTCAGGAGGTAAAAAAAAGAATAAAGAAATATTATGGAAGAGAGTCAGCAGTAATTTATCCACCCTTAACGCTTTCGCAAAGCGTTAAGCGGCAACCGTTAAGCGTTAAGAAAAAAACTTCACCCTTCACGGTTAACGGTTTACCCTACTTTTTGGTGGTGTCACGGTTATCGCGTTTTACTCCATATAAAAAAGTTGATATTGCAATCAAAGCGGCAACCCGATTAGGAGTGCCACTTGTAGTAGTAGGTGAGGGAAATCAAAAATATTTTAAGAAATTTGCCGGACCAACCGTACAATTTGTAGGAAAAGTCAGCGATAAAGAGCTTGTGGCTTATTATAAAAATGCACAAGCACTAATATTTCCCGGGAAGGAAGATTTCGGATTGGTGATGGTAGAAGCGCAGGCAGCAGGGATACCAGTAATTGCCTTTAAGGCAGGAGGCGCTTTGGAAATAGTGAAAAAAGGCAAAACAGGAGAATTTTTCAAAAAACAAACAGTTACCTCTCTCGTGCATGTGTTGAAAAATTTTCATGAAAAAGGGTATAATAGTCAAAGTTGTAAGGAAAACGCAAAGCAGTTTTCCTTTTCTAATTTTGAAAAACGTTTAAAACAATATATACTAAAGACATTAGTAAGTTAATGTCTAAATTGTAAATAACAAATCTCAAAAATCAAAAAACTTTGAGAAAAATAATACAAGAGTTTGGGGATCTGGAATTTATTTGAGTTTTGAGATTTGAGTTTTGAGATTTGAGTTTTGAGATTTGAGATTTAAATATATGAATATAGTCATTTTTGCAGGAGGAATAGGTTCGAGACTCTGGCCACTTTCTAGAAAAAATACCCCAAAGCAATTCGAGAAAATATTAGGGGATACATCTACTTTGCAGCTTGCGGCGCTGCGTCTTCAGCCGGATTTTTCGTGGGAAAATGTCTACGTTGCAACGGGAAGCCAGTACGTTGGAATTGTTCGTGAGCAATTGCCTAAGATGACAGAAAGTCACGTTGTTGGTGAACCTGTGAGAAGGGATGTAGGTCCTGCGGTTGGACTTATGACAGCGATTCTCGCAAAGGAAAAAGATACCGAACCAATGGCAATTTTGTGGAGTGACCACTTAGTAAAAAAAGAGGAACATTTTAGAAATATTCTTCGGACAGCAGGAGAAGCGGTAAGAGAAAACCCAAATAAAATTGTTTTTGTATCGCAAAAGCCACGATTTGCAAACCAAAATTTGGGGTGGATTGGGCATGGGGAAAAGGAATTTGAAAAAAATGCCATTTCTTTTTTTGCATTTAATAATTTTAAATACCGGCCAGACAAACCCACTGCAGAAGCATATTTGACCAGCGGAAAGCATGCATGGAATTTAGGCTATTTTGTGACAACGCCGAAGTTTCTTTGGGAGCAATACCAAAAGTTTTGTCCCCAGCTTTCTGAAGGAATTGCAAAAATTGCCGCAACATGGGGAAGTAGCGCATTTGAGGAAACATTGACCAAGATATATCCAACGCTAGAAGAGATTAATTTTGATAATGCAATACTGGAAAACCTGAATCCTGAAGATGCGTATGTTATTTCGGAAAATATTGAGTGGAGCGATATTGGTGCATGGGAAGCACTCAAGGAAGCACTTGCAATAAATGAAGAAGAAAATATTACCAAGGGAGACGTAAAACTTGAAGATTCTCGGGATAGCCTGGTCTATAATTTTGGGAAGCAGCTTGTTGTGGGAATTAATTTAGAAGATTTTATTGTGGTAAATACGACAGATGTTATTTTAGTTGCGCCGAAAAAGTCTGTTTCAAAAGTGAAAAAATTTGTTGAAAAATTAGAAGGGACAGAGCACGAGCATCTCGCCTAATCCTACACTGTATGCCATACACAGAAATTAAAAAAAACATTTTCTACGAAATTCTCAAGAGATTTTTTGATATATTTTTTTCCTTGCTCCTGCTTATCCTATTTTCACCCATTATTCTTCTTGTTACGCTTGCAATTAAAATTGATTCTTCGGGACCTGTACTGGCTGATACACCCGAGCGGGTTGGTAAAGGAGGAAAATTATTTAAGATGTATAAATTTCGATCTATGGTACAAAATGCGCATGAAATATTGCGGGAAAATCCCGAATTCACTACACTGCTTGCGGAATATAAGAAAGGCAGTTATAAGCTTAAAAATGATCCACGCATTACCAGTGTTGGTAAATTCATCAGAAAATATTCTTTGGACGAAGTGCCACAATTTATGAATATTCTTATGGGAGATATGAGTTTGGTAGGTCCTCGTGCATATTACCCCGATGAACTGCGCGAACAGCAAAAAAAATATCCCCACACGAAAGATGCAGTAAAAGTTGTGCTTTCAGTAAAGCCAGGGCTTACAGGATTTTGGCAAGTATCTGGTAGATCGGAAATTAATTTTGACAAACGAATTGCTATGGATGCCCATTATGTAAAAAAAAGATCAATTTTATACGATTTAGGGATTGTTGCAAAAACTCCTTGGGCAATGCTATCCGCAAAAGGCGCCCTCTAGCCAAGTTCCAAATCACAATTTCAAATCTCAAATAAGCTCCAATTCCCAAAATTTAATATTTGTTTTTTGGTATTTATTTGTTGCTTAGGATTTGTATCTTGGGATTTTCTGGATAATAAATGAATTGGTTTGCTTTTAAAAGCATTGACATACTAGCAGAAAGTCTCGTATTATAATTGGTATGGAAGGTTTTACAAAACTGAATTTGGATACTCCTAATACACCTTCCCAACCTATGCCGCAAAAAAGAAAATTTCGTCTTCATCTTTCTCCCAGAAATAGTACTATCCTTGCAGCGATAATTGTAGTAGTTGTATTATTTGGTGTATTTGGGATATTTCTACCGGTAAAGAAAGCATATACTCAGGCAAAACTCACCCAGACAGACGCCCAAGCTGCGTTGTATGGCCTAAAAACAGAAAATATTCAAATTGCTTCCGATGAGTTAGCAAAAACCCAATCAGATTTAACACAAACACAAAAAGATTTACAGGGAATGGTATACCTCAAATTTATCCCCCCTTTTAACTTTTATTATTCGGATGCCGAACACTTATTACAAGCAGGAGTATATGGTCTTAATGCAGGGCAAATTTTTGTAGAAGCAGTCAAGCCATATGCAGATGTTTTAGGACTTAAAGGAGGACATAGCTTCTCAGGTGGGACTGCGCAACAGCGTATCGAACTTGCCGTGACTACGATGAGTAAAGTAACTCCCAAAATAGATGAAATAGAGCAGCAATTAACACTTGCCCGTGCAGAAATAGATAAAGTAGACCCCAATCACTACCCATCGCTTTTTGGTGGAGATAAAGTAAGAACGCAGTTGACACAATTAAGAACAGTTACCGACCAGGGAGCAACATTTGTTTCTCAGGCAAAGCCTCTTATAAAAGTACTGCCAAGCTTGTTGGGCGAGCCAACGCAAAAAAAGTATCTCATTCTTTTCCAAAATGACAAGGAGCTAAGGCCAACAGGAGGGTTTATTACAGCATATGCAATTTTTAGTTTAACGCATGGGGCCATTCACGTAGATACATCGAGCGATATTTACAGCCTTGACGCTACCGTACCTTCTAAACCGGTTGCACCTCGACCAATCTTGTTGTATTTACCAAAAGTGCCACAATTGAATTTACGTGATACGAATTTGTCTCCGGATTTTGTCGTCTCTATGAATACCTTTAATAAATTATACAAAACAGCAGGAGGGTATACTCCGGTTGACGGTATCATTGCGATAGATACAAGCGTATTGGTAGATTCTATGAAAATTCTGGGAGATATAACGGTAGATGGGTCAACATTTACTACGCAAACTGACCCTCGATGTAATTGTCCGCAAGTAATTTATCAATTAGAAGCAATAACAGACCAGCCCGTTGAATTTCAGAGAAGCAATAGAAAAGGCATTATAGGAGATTTGATGTATGCAATTATGCAAAAAGCATTTTCCTCCTCGCCAAAGTTATATTGGGGACCACTTTTTCAGGGAATGATTGGTGATATTGCCCAAAAGCATATTCTTTTTGATGTCTATAATACCGATGCCCAAAGCGGACTTGCTTCATTAAATGCAACAGGCCAAATCCTTCCGTTTGATGGAGACTACCTACATATAAATGATACAAATTTTGGTGGGGCAAAGGCCAACCTTTTCTTAACCGAGGGAGTAGCGCAAAATTACGCAGTCCAGGGTGATGGAACTATCCAAAAAACAGTTACGATTTCCTACAAAAATCCGTATGCTCCATCGGATTGTAATTTGGAGCATGGAAATCTGTGTCTTAACGCCGTTCAGCGGGACTGGCTGAGAATCTATGTCCCACAAGGGAGTAAAATTATAAGCAGCCAAGGTAGTGAGGTAAAAATGACAAGTTATAACGAAATTGGAAAGACAGTATTTGAAGGATTTCTCACGGTGCGTCCACTTGGGACCGCAACATTTACTATTACGTATACATTACCATTCAAAGTGGCAAGTGGATCGCCATTACCACTTATGATCCAAAAACAACCTGGCACATACAATAATCAGTACACGATTTCCGTAGGTGGCAGCCAAGTCCAGTCATTCCCACTACTCTCAGACCAAACACTCAAACTTAACGTGCATTGAGCCAAAGGATGCAAAGGTTCCAAAGGGGCCATGTGATATACTACATTTGGTACTTTTGGCTCTTCTTGCCCATTTGGTACTTTAATTTTTATGCGTACCTTTACGGTCCAGGGAATTATCCTCAAAAGAAAAAATATTGGAGAAGCTGATAGAATTCTTACTGTCTTTACCCGGGAAATGGGAAAAATGCAGGTAAAAGCAAAGGGGGTAAGAAAAGTTGCAAGTAAGCGCGCATCGCATATCGAACCACTGAACAAAACAACCCTCACTGTGTATAAAGGTTCGGGAATGCCTCTTCTTACGGAAGCTGTTGCCATAAAACAATTCAACGAGATAAAAACAGATCTACATAAAGTAGGGCTTGCCTACCATATTTGCGAGCTTGTTGATGGGCTTTGTCCTGAAAACCAAGAAAATGAAGCAATCTTTGCTCTTTTAGAACAAATGCTTGAAAAATTAACAGAAGATGAAAATCCCTCTGTGCAAATTCATACATTTGAAGTACAACTTCTGACGCTTCTTGGGTATTATTCCGAGGGAACACACGACCTGCGTGGCGCAAAAGCTTCCTATTATATAGAAAATATTCTTGAGCGAAAACTTAAATCCCGCCAAATCCTGCAAAGACTTGTTTAACCTTCCATAATCTACCTACATTTGCTATCATACTAATATGGATAACTCTATGGACAAAATAGTTGCGCTCGCAAAACGCCGGGGATTTTTCTATCCTGGATCAGACCTCTATGGTGGTCTTGCCAATACCTATGACTACGGTCCTATGGGCGTCGAGTTACTGCGTAATATTAAAAATCTTTGGTGGCTTACTTTTGTGACAAAACGTGCAGACATGGTGGGACTGGATGCAAGTATTATTTCCCATCATAGAATTTGGGAAGCATCAGGTCATGTGGCAAGCTTTGCCGATGCAATGGTGGATTGCAAAAATTGTAGACTTCGAATTCGGGCAGACCACCTTATTGAGGACTGGATAGAAAAGAATAAAGATGCTCGGAAGAAAGCTCATATATCGGAAAAATTGACCAAAGAAGAACTTGATAAAGCATTTGAAATAGGAAAAGTTGAGGGATGGTCGGTAGAGAAATATGACGAGTTCATCCTGTTGTTTAATGTTCAATGCCCAAATTGTGCAGAACACGATTGGACCAAAGTGCGTAAATTTAACCAACTTTTTCCGGTCCAATTAGGTTTAGTTGAAGGAGAAGGTGGGGCAGGATATCTTCGTGGAGAAACAGCACAAGGAATGTTTGTGAATTTCCAGAATGTGGTCAATTCCACAAGAGTACGATTGCCATTTGGTATTGCACAAATTGGAAAATCTTTTAGAAATGAAATTACTCCAGGAAATTCTATTTTTAGGACTATCGAGTTTGAGCAAGGAGAAATAGAATATTTCTTTGACCCAAATAAAACCAATTGGGAAGAGAAATTTGAAGAGTGGAAAAAGATAATGTGGCATTTTGTCACCAAGAAGCTGGGCATAAAAGAAGAAAATCTACGCTGGAGACCTCATACGGACGAGGAACGGTCTTTTTATAGTAAAAGGACCGAAGACCTGGAATATAAATTTCCTTTCGGTATAAAGGAATTGTGGGGGCTTGCGTATAGGACGAATTATGACCTTACCCAACATCAAGAATTTTCTAAAAAAGATTTGAGCATTACCGATCCACAGACAAATGAAAAGATATTGCCTCATGTTATTGAGCCAGCTGTTGGTATCAATCGTCTTGTCCTTGCAGTATTGGTAGATGCATACAAAGAAGAAGACCCTTCGACAGGCTCAGGGCAAGCTAGAGTAGTTCTTTCATTACCTGCACATCTCGCGCCGGTAAAGGTAGCGGTATTTCCGCTTTTGGCAAATAAACCAGAGCTTACAGAGAAAGCAAAAGAAGTACTTGCAATGCTGCAAAATGATATCAATGGTAAAGTCCAGTGGGATGACAGAGGGAATATTGGTAAGCGTTACCTGGCGCAGGATGAGGTAGGTACGCCATTCTGTGTGACTATAGACTTTAATAGTCTGGAAGACAAAGCAGTAACAGTCCGCGACAGGGATACTGCCAAACAAGAGCGAGTAAAAATAGAAGAGCTGGTAGGGTATATTAATGAGAGACTAAAATAGATTATTT
>JANWIQ010000053.1 GCA_025449795.1 Minisyncoccota bacterium | reverse complement strand
GGCGAGGAATTGGCTCAATACGTACGCTCTTTAAACCTCCATGTATACCCTTGCAAAACGGACACCCTAGGATTAGTAGTCTTGGAAGCGGCAGCATCAGGAATTCCTACTTTAGCATATGATGTACAGGGGCCAGGTGACACTATTAAGGAATTTCGAAAGATGGGTGGAGAAATAGGTTGCTTAGTTCCCGAGGATAGGCCATTAGCAGAGGGTTTTGAAAGCGCATTAGCATTGGGAAAAATTGATCGATATAGAGATCTTATTCAAAAAAGTCACTCTGTGCAAGCAGTAACGGACGCACTGTTAAAAAACCTTCCTAAAATTGACGAAAGTTTAGGGAGATCAAATCAACAGCAAACGTTACCTCAAGCAGCATGAGAGTGATTTTTGGAAAATTAATAAAGACAGTGGTGGATAAAGAAACCAAAATTTGAAAATTACAAATATATACGTCATGCCCTACTCAGGGAAGGATGAACAGAATCTGTATTAAATAAATTTTGTTTCATCAAAACTCGTTGCTGTACTTCACCAAATGAACTTTCAATTATTTCAAAATCCAATTCACCCCTAATACTTTTATACCACTCAACGGTTCTTCTAAGTCCTCCTTCAAGCTCTACTGTTGGTTTCCAACCTAAACCGCCTAGCTTGGTATGATTCAGTCCATACTGGCGATCATCATACGGTCTTTGATTACCATATATTCTTAAGTCCTCTTCTCTATCAAAATGGCCTTGAATTATTTCTGCAAGACGATTAATAGACACATTTTCGCCACTACCGATATTATAAATTCCTGGTTGACCTTTGTGCAAAATTGTATCAAAAGCACTACATACATCCATCACATGTGTAAATTCTCTTGATTGATTTCCATCTCCAGTTATTTTAATTGGTTTTCCAAGAAGGCAACTTCGAATCATAGATGCAATGACAGCATGAGGGTGTTGTCTTTCCCCATAGATATTAGATGACCTTGTTATAAACGTGCGCATTGTATCATTCATATGCTCCAGGATATATTTATCTGCCTCTGCTTTAGATATATTGTAGGGAGTTCTCGGTTGTAGGGGAGACTCTTCTGTAAAGAATGTTGAACTGGGATGACGCGGCCCATATGTTTCTGTTGTTGAATTATTGCAAAATTTGTCTACTCCATACTGTTGGGCTAAATCAAATACATTTATTGTTCCTTGAATATTTGTTTCAAAAGCAAATTTGGGATTATCTAGTGCGTGCCAATTTGACCCAACTGCAGCCAGATGAATAACCGTGTCAAAGCGCTTCTGATCTCGAAATACTTCTTCCAATGCTTGTCTATCTCGAACATCCACATGATATACGATACATCGATCTGGATACGTAGCTAATAAATAATCCTTATTATGTCTATTGGTTGAAGCATCTCCATTGTCTACAACTGTGATAGTAAGATCTTTATATTTTCGGAGCATAAAATCTACACAGTTTGTGCCCACAAATCCGGTTCCACCGGTAATAAGCATCCTCATAAGCAGGTATTATATCCTATAATAAAGGATATTTCAACTATGGAATGCTTAGAGTTTAAACAGCGTGGACTGGGTTTCAGGTTCGGATAATTCTAAAAATTAGAAAAAATTCTCCAGAGGGATTCTCCTCACAAGTTCCTCGATTTCAGCTCGGCCTCGCGAGCCCGCCTCCTCACTTCGTTCGTCCGGCAGTTCGAATCCTATTGAAAATCAAAAAACTTTTTTAAGACAAAAAGCCTTAAAAAAGTTTCTGCGCTCCCAGAGGGATTCGAACCCCCGACCACTTCGTTAGAACCGAAATGCTCTATCCACTGAGCTATGGGAGCAGTGGAGCGGGTTATGGGACTCGAACCCACGACACTCTGCTTGGAAAGCAGATGCTCTACCACTGAGCTAAACCCGCATGTGTCGGGGATAGAAGACTCGAACTTCCGACCTCACGGTCCCAAACCGCGCGCTCTAGCCAACTGAGCTAATCCCCGTTGTATATATTTTACCAGGTGTGTGCCGCGGGCGAGACTCGAACTCGCACGTCGTATAAGGACAAAGGCTCTTAAGGCCTCCGTGTATACCATTTCACCACCGCGGCATATATTCTACATTAATTTATTTTCTTTTCGATTTTTAATAAACCCTACCGCTTCGCGTGTATACTCCCTAAAGGGATTTGCTACTTCGTAGCGGCACATACACCATCGCGACGTACAGCATATTTTACCTTAAATTAACACATGGAGCAAGACTCGAGCAATCTCTACTAATAAATTGACAAGAAGGATTGAACCCACTTATACTTGGTTCATGCCCTATCTTGATAAAACGAAAGCTAAAATTTACTACAAAGAGTACCATCTAAGAACCTGGGGAAAAAGAAAGGTTAAACATCGTAAAGATAAACAGTTACGAAGAGAAAAACTATCTTCATGGCTTAAAGAGTATAAATCACATTTGTTTTGCATTAATTGCAATGAAAATCATCCTGCTTGCTTAGATTTTCACCATCTGAATCCTTCTCAAAAAGAGGGAACTATAGGAAATATGATAAGTGAAGGGTATGCAATAAAAAGTATTCAAAAAGAAATAGCTAAATGTATTGTGCTTTGTAAAAATTGTCACTCAAAAACTCACTATGAAATAAGAAACATTACCTAAAATTTTTGCTTAAGTCCTCTTTCCCCGACAAATTTAGCCTCCCAAAATGGGATTCTAGCAGCGCCAATTTCCATTGCCTTGACAGAACAATCTTTCGGTGATAAAGTTGTCGCTAATATGTCAGGAAACCCAGATAATCCTGCTCCTAGGCCTGAACTGGAGACAGAAACTCCAAGAGAAAGATCAGATAGATGGCTCGAAAGAGCCGGTGGTCAAATTGTCAAAACACTTGATTTTCTTGCCAGCTGGACCATGACCATTCAACGTAAAAGTCCAGATTTCGAACAGGAACGTAGAGATTTTGATAGAGCTTCTTTAGTATTCGTTGGGTGGTTCGGTGCAACAGTTTTTGCGGGAATGGCATTCGGAGGCATAGCAGCTTTGATAGTCGGTCTTTCATACCCCCCAGCTAAGATATTAGCAGTAATGTGGAATAGAGCTAGAGGTATTGAATAGAACGTTTTTGTTACTTGCATATTCTAATAAAATTAATCTATGCTTTCACCAACAGATATCCTGTATTCTATTTTAGAAATTATTGACTATGGACCAAGCAAGGAAAAATTTATAAACCAATTTTTGATCTTTTGTTATAAAAAAACAATAATTCTACTCGTATCTCCCTTAGAAGAACAAAAAAGGACAATTCTCACAAGACAGCTTTTAACCTCTAGCCCGGAAGAAATTCAGCAAATTTTATACTCAAATTTTGGTAAAACGCAAACAGAAGAGGCATTGCAAACCGCCTCTAGCGAGTTATTCCAAGATTATATCAAAGACATAGTATCTACCTTATCCCAAACCCAAAGAAAAAATTTACAAGTATACTTAGAATCCATAGCTTTCCTGGGAAAG
Organism: Minisyncoccota bacterium; assembly: GCA_025449795.1. GTDB lineage: Bacteria > Patescibacteriota > Microgenomatia > Levybacterales > UBA12049 > JANWIQ01. Next base: position 33,933 of record JANWIQ010000053.1, on the reverse strand, counting down.
TAAAAAGAAAGCTTTATGATACGCTGACTCTACTACCATAGGGATAAATTCATGGCAGTTGCAGTCCATTTAAAGGAAGGCATCGCTACACCCAAAACAGAACCAATCTATGAATTGAGTGAGCAAACACAAACTGAATAGCAGAAGACCTAAGGAGTATACTACATGAGAATAGTTTTATGCATTACGTCATTTTCACCGGAGGTCAATTCAACCCGCATCCTCTTTTCCAAAAAATACTGCAAGAAGCAGATACCATAATTGCCGCAGATAGCGGCGCAGATACTGCAGTACTACAAAATATTTTTCCCTCTGTCGTGGTGGGGGACATGGACTCGCTTTCACAAAAGACACAAAAACTTTTACAACAACATGGAAGTATATTTTCCAACATGCCAACAACACTAGTCTCTGTGCCTTTTGGAAAAACAAGGCCGCCCACTCCATCCGAAAAAGACCAAACAGATACAGAGCTTGCGATTGCATATGCCCTGCAGCATGGCGCCACAAAAATTACCATTTTGGGTGGCATAGCGGGCAACAGGCTGGATCATATTATTGCAAACATCCTGCTTGCAACAATGTACCCAATTCCAATGCAATTTCTTTCTGTCAACCAAATCGCATGGGTGGGAAAAGGACCAACCAAGCAGGTAATTTCCGGTGAGAAAGGAGACACGCTTTCCCTTATTCCCCTCAGCCAAAAAGTAGAGGGAATAACCAGTACCGGACTCTATTATCCACTTACCAATGATACATTCGTATTTGGAAAACCTCGCGGCGTAAGCAATGTGCTCACTACAGCTCGCGCAACTGTTTCATTTAAAAAGGGCACGCTCCTGTTTGTCCACACTATCCATGAGTGGGCGGAGTAATCCCTAAACGCTCCAGTGAATAATCAAGAATATCTATCATTTCCCCTCTTCGATTGTCACTTCCCAAAACAACCGCAAGCACCTGGTGACCGCCATACTCTAAATAAGTAACCAGACACAGTCCTGCCTCTGGGGTGTACCCTGTCTTCACGCCTTTTACTCCAGGGTAGCTTGTGAGAAGATTGGTCTCATTCTCTAAATAATATGCGGCGTGAGTACTGGTTGCGGGAATGGTGTAATCAAAGGTTGCAACAACAGTTGCAAAAAGAGGGAAGTGCACAAGCCCGTAGCGCGTTATGACAATAAGATCTGCTGCAGTTGTATACTGCTTGCCATCTCCTTCAAGACCTGTCGGATTGGTAAAGTGCGTATGGGATAGCCCCAAAGATAATGCCTTTTCATTCATTGCGACAATAAAAGCATCTCTCCCACCGGGGAAATTGGAAGCAAGTGTCTCTGCTGCATCATTCCCTGAGTGGAGTATGAGACCGTACAAAAGCTCGGAAAGCGTAAGTTTTTCCCCTACAGCAAGTCCCATACTATCTTCCCCAACAAGATCTTGTTGCGTTACCCCATAGCTTTGCTGCGGGTGCTCCAGCGCAACAATCGCAGTCATGATTTTGGTAATAGATGCCATCGGAAGCTGTTGTGAAGGATTTTTGGCAAAAAGAACCGTATTTGTGGTAAGGTCATAAGAAAAAGCAGATTTTGCGCTCAATCGAAAAGCCTTGGTGTTGGATGAGGGATTGGGAAACCACACATCAAGGCTTGTTACCTGCCCATTCACAAACCTTGTCATCGCATCGGGGAGTGGGGATGAGACTTTGGTAATTGCAGGGGAAGAAAAAGGTTGCACAAGCCATGCAACAAAACAGCCCAGTACTACCAACAAAAAAAGAATTAAAAAATATATCGCAGAAGGCAGTCTCATTCTATGAGTATATCAAAACCCATATACCCAGAAAACCCTCTTTAAACATACACCTCGGGAGTGTACTTTCAAAAATCTTCATCTTCAAGCAACACGTGTTTTATTTGGTCTAATTCTCTTTGATAGTCTGCTTGATCTAAAACAAAATCCTTATAACTTGATGCATTAAATTCTGAAAGAACATCCCTTTTTGTGCAGAGCGAGGTAGTATTGCTATCTGCAATATATTCCCCCAAGGAAGACCAAGGATACTTCAAAAGATCTTCCGCTGTTTGGCAAATACCTGAGGAGTAAGGATTGAGATGAATATATCGAGAAACATGAAGTAACTGAAACATATTTTCAATTAAAATTGCCTTAAATCTTCCTTGAAGTAGTGGTCCAATTTTGTGATACTTCGTATTAAAGTAGCGCGTGTAACTATTCTGTAGGTTACCTAAAAATATAGATATACCATTTTCATCTAATTGACGAAGCTGCAAATGAAAATGGTTAGGCATAAAACAGTAAGAAATTATTTCAACTATCTTTTCGCCACTTTCTCGTAATTCTTCAAAAAATAATTGTTGGCTTTCAGGATGCAATAGTAAATATTTGGAGTAACTTAGGCGAGGCTTCTTATAGGAATAAAATTCAAGTACTTCAAGTACTCTCCGGTAATCTCTTTGTGAGGTAAAGATGATCTGCTTATTTATGCCCCGGTTAAATACATGATACATTTCACCTTTCACCAAAGGAACCAATCTACCTGGCATACAACCATTATTGCCTTACTTTTTCTCTCTGTCAAGTACACTCCCGAGGTGTACGTTTGGGAAAGGCAGAGCACTCAGTGTAATTCATGATACAATGTGGACATGTTAGTTGACACAGTGACTATTAGTGTGAAAGCTGGAAATGGGGGAAATGGGTCAGTCCATTTTCGACGCAATGCCCAAACAGCACGCGGCGGCCCAGACGGGGGCAATGGCGGCAATGGGGGCAATGTGTATTTTCAGGGCATTGACGATATCTTGGGTTTGCAAGAATTTCGCTTTAAAAAAAGTCTTACTGCGGAAAATGGCATTAAAGGCGGAAGACAAAATCTTTTTGGCAGAAATGGCAAAGACCTTGTGGTAAAAATTCCTCTTGGTACACTCGTTACCAATACCAATACACACGAACAGTTTGAAATAACAGAAACAAATAAAAAAATTCTCGTTGCTAAGGGAGGCATAGGAGGACGTGGGAATAATGAATTCAAAACTGCAACGGACCAGGCTCCCCATTATGCAGAGAAGGGGACAGTAGGCGAGGAAAAAGAATTACACCTAGAACTTCGGATCATTGCCGATATTGGATTTATTGGATTACCCAATGCAGGCAAAAGTAGCCTCTTACAAGCACTCACGAATGCAACCCCAAAAATAGGCAATTATCCCTTTACGACGCTTGAACCAAATATTGGGATGATGGGAAATATTGCACTCGCAGACATTCCGGGCCTTATTGAGGGCGCATCCAAAGGGAAAGGGCTTGGCACAGAATTTCTTCGGCATACCGAAAAAACCAAGCTTCTTGTCCACTGCATTGACTGTACTAATACACAAAGCATCGACTCCTACACTACCATACGTAAAGAACTTGGCGCATATAGTCCAACTATGTTGGAAAAACCCGAAATAATTCTTCTTACAAAGACAGACCTCATTGCCCCTGAGGAAGCAGAGAAAAAAGTAAAAGATATGGAAAATGTACTACAGAAGAAGGTTTTTACTGTTAGCATCTTGGATGATGCGTCGCTTACTACTTTGCACAAAACTCTGGAGGCTTTCATATCTTCCTGATACAATACCTAATATGTTAAAAATCGCACACAGGGGAGCCTCAGGGTATAAAGTTGGAAATACCCTCAGCGCATTTAAGAAAGCAGTAGAATTGGGCGTGGATATGGTAGAGCTGGATGTACGAAGATGTAAAACAGGTGAAGCAATAGTAATCCATGATAAGTTTATCCAGTCGAAAAAAATTAGACTAAAAAGTATTTCTCTGGTGGATTTGCAACGAATCCATATTGCAAAAAATGAGAAAATTCCAACCCTCAACGAAGCGATTGCCATCATTCCTCCTCATGTCCGAATAGACATCGATATAAAAGACACAAAAGCAACCGAAGAAGTCGTTGCGGCTATTGAGCATGCAGTCCAAAAAGGCCGTTCGTATGACGCGTTTTTGGTCACCACCTACAATCCCAGAACCCTTTTCACCATAAGTAAATTAAATAACCATATTGCAACATCTTTACTGATATTTTTTCTTCCTACTACCTTTATCAAGCTTGCAGCAAGATTTCACAATACCATGTCTGTGCAGCTAAAGTTACAACATGTTTCAAAAGAAACGGTCACGCTTGCGCATCAATTCGGCCTGCAAATTTTTGCCTGGGTAGCGAATGATCCCAAAGAAATTACTCGCCTAAAACAGATCCATGTCGACGGTATTATTACGGATTTTCCCGACAGAATTTAAATTATTTTTTATTTTCATTTCTGCGTAACACGGGAAGTCCTGTTTTTTGATTTTCCACCACATGGAATCCTTCAGGCACTTCGTCAATTGCATCACTTCCCGCTTGTTTGGCAAAGTAATATATTGTCTGTTGTCTATTTCCGCCACGAAGCGTCACTACCTTGCGATGCAGATAATAGGTAAGTCCTTTGTTATTCTTATATGAATAGGCCATATTTCACCTCCCTCAAGATATCCCTATCTAGAAATAAAACTTTTACATCAAGGTTGCCTAAAGGAAGGGTATGAGGAGTGTAAACAAAAGGCTGTGTGCTTGCTTGACAGAATGCGTGGCTGCGGGTATAGTAAGAGGTAAGATTACGGTAAGAGAGAAGTAATCCTTCCGTAACAGCATGCTATGCCATCCCTTACTTCTCCCTACTTTTCTCTCTCTTTTGCAGATTCTCCCGCTACTATTACCTTTACCATCATGCTCTATGGGGACGAAGTCACGACCACACAGATGCCCTTTATTCGCCAAATGTTAAAAAAAGACCTACCAACTATTTTCAGGTCAAAGTGCTTTAATGAAGAAAATATTCCATTTTATAAAGAAGTTATTTCTACAGAGCTTGGACATTTATTCGAGCATATTTTGCTTGAATATCTTTGCCTGGCAAAAATTAATACCGGATTTTCTGAAGCAACGTTTAGCGGTATGACACGATGGAACTGGAATAGAGACCCGTACGGTACGTTTCACATAGAAATTGGCATAGACGAGCAAGACAAAGTTTTTCTTACCCAAGCCCTTTCCAAAACAATGACTCTTTTTCAAAAGATTCTTCTGTATCCTCGTACACAAATCGTTACGCTTCATCCTGCACAACAGATACTTTCTTCACGGATGGAGTGAGCAACAAAAACATCCCGCACAACACGGGATGTTTTCTGAAAAACGTTATGCTTTTCCGCCCATTCGCGCAACACGTTGTCGTGTTTCACTACTTGCTGCTTGAAGCCCTCGCAATTTATGCTTTGCCCTTCCGCCTTTTTGTCCCACTCTTTTTCGTGTTTCTTCATCTGCGGATGCTAATCCTCTTTTACTTTTTGCCATCTATTTCACCCCCAATCTTACAAAAATTTCTTTGATCTCCCGCCTGGGCTGAGAAATCATGGTAAACGTATCAATTATTGGTAAAGGTTATGGCAAAACTGTGTAACAATAGTGCAAGAAAAGCTCAAACTCATCTTTTCTGTGTATTTTTACTTTACAACGCGGGATAAATTTAGTATGGTGTATACGATCATGAACAAGCGCGTACTTCTTGTAGATGACAATTTGCATATCTTAGAGGCAGTCGAGCTCATTTTGTCAACGGAGCACTATACCGTCCGCTCACTCACAAAAGCAGACAATATTATCCAGGAGGTCATTCATTTCAAACCGGGAATTATCCTGCTGGACTTGCTTTTGTCGGGAAAAAATGGCAAAGAAGTTACCAAGGAATTAAAAAGTACACCAGAGACCAAGCATATTCCTATCGTTATTATTTCTGCCCATCCAAGTGGTGAAAAGTCAGCAAAACAGGTGGGTGCCGAAGATTTTCTTGCAAAACCATTTGACATTGCAGACCTGTTAGTCTTGGTAGAAAAATATTGTAAAATGTCCTAGATTAGGTATTTAAAACTCGAATTTTTTCGGCATTATTATCCTCTAAAATATTTTTTACCCGAACACTATCATCCTGAGCACTTACTGCCACAAGAATGGCACCTTGACGGATACGCTCTTCATACCCTCGAGCTTCTTCTTCTGGTACACCAAGTCCGCCTAAAAGACCAATAATTCCACCCGCAACTGCCCCTGTTGCAGCCCCAGAAATAGTCGTAACAGCGGCGCCAGTTGCTCCCAACGCAGCTGCAATTGGCCCACCAATAAGCACTGCCCCTATACCAGGAATCGCAATCGCGCCAATTCCAATAAGAAGTCCTGCAATTCCGCCAATAATGGCACCTGTAGTTGCCCCAGTAGCTACCCCTTCACCGGGGGGACTGGCAACTGTAGTTTTTCTGACTTCTTCATTATCCCGCATGACAATTGAGATATCCTGTGGATGATAACCTGCATGTCGCAAGTCATCTATCGCTCCGTCTGCATCTGCTCGATTTGCAAATACTCCGATAATTGTTTGGGCCATACAACGAAGGTAGGGCATGCACATAACAGATGGACAAAAATCTTGTGAGAGCAAAGAAAGAACTTGTAAGGTGTCTATGATGCTGCAGTAAGGAATGGACTATGTGCTTGTAAGTACTTTTGGCTATAGGAAAGTACGTATGCAATACCCACACTCACAGAGAGGACAAAATCGGTTTGTACCCATACCGAAATCCTCCCACCTGACAGATGATTTATGGAAAGCATGAAATCCATCACAATATAATGAATAAAGAAGAGGCCATAGGAATTTCTGCTCACAAATAAATACAATCTTGTCCAGTGTCGCTGGAAAAAAGGAAGGAGGCCTATTCCAAGCAGCAAAAAGCTTCCTGCTGTTTCATAAGAAATATAGAACATATTCGGTGGATATTTATTGTCGATAAGGGTGAGTGACCTTCCTAGGTGCTGCCAGAGGACATAGAGAAAAATAAAAACGATAAAACTTGCTATCGATATGGAAAAGTAAGGGAAAATTGATTGTTTTTTTTGTTTATCATCTGTAGCATTAGCAAAGGATGACTCTTTTGTATAAAAATACCAGGAGGCAAGAAAAATAAGTGACCATGGAATCCACATGACACTTCTATATTCGCTATAGGGAAATTGCCATACGCTCCCTGCAATCGTAGTTAGGATGGCAAAACCAACAAATAGCCAAAATATTTTTTTCTGCTTGCGCAACAAAAGTACCAAGGGGGGAAAAATAACAGCAAGCTGCAAAAAAAGAAGCGGTAACCAATTGAGACTAATGCCTCCCGTTAGCGTGACGCTTTGGAGAAGAAAACTCCAGGAAAATGTCAACCCAAGTCCGGAAAAAAATCTGGGGAATGCCAACAAAAGCGCGTAATGCAGAAGTAAATACCAGTAAAAAGGCACAAGCAGCCGAAACAGCCTTTTTTTATACCACATGAGTGCACCAGGCCAATTGGTAATTTTGGAGGCATAGTGTGCATAGAGGACGTATCCCGAGCTAAAAACAAATGCAACAATAATCACATGCAGATAATTCCATATATAAAAATTGAGTCTGCTCGTAAGATTATCGGAAAATACATGGATGACAATCACTGCGAGAATTGCAACGGCACGAAGAAAATCAATATGCAAAAAGCGCTTCACATTATAAGTATACCAAAGGTTATGCTGCCATTTGGATAGGACTTCTGCGGACAGTTCGCATTGGAGGATTACACATAATATATCGCTGCATAGACGGAATTCCCATCTCATCAAATTCCTTTTCCCAAAAAAATGTATGACGTCGTATGTTATACGCTTCGTCAGGAGAAAAATGTACTCCTTGGGGAAGCAGAATAAACTCTTCTAAAAATCGTGGAGGTAAGTTTGGCAATTCTTCGCGTAATTCTTTTCGCATATCCAGCACAACTACCTCAAGTTGTTTTTTGCTTGCAGACTGAAGCACTTGCTGGATAACTTCCTGTATGATTTCTTTTGCCCGTTTTCCGGCGTTTCTTACTAAATCTACAGAGATTTCTATACCGTATTTTGCAAGTACCGCTACTTGCTCAACCATTCCTGAAGCTCGGTTAATTTCTTCTCTAAATGAGGCTGTTCTTCTTGTAACGGACGCGACAGGGACAAAGGGTACAAAAAGCATACTGGCTCCTTCATCCCTTTCTTGCGCTTCTTGCCATCTTCTTTCTACAAAACTTCTCCCCCGATCACTTGTTGCTTTGCTTCCAATAAAAGGCACTTCAATAATCTCTATCTCCCGTGCAGGACCCAATTTCCGTCTTGCACGCATTTTTCTTTCCTTGGTTTTTGATGTAAGAATAAGACTATCATTAATAAATTTCCAATGGACATTCTCCCAAAATTCTCTTGGCAGATATTTTATCATCCGTTGGAATGCGGGATCAAATGAAGTAATTTTCACCGATATTTCACCTTGTGCACGCAAGAATAACGCCTCGACGAATTGCTCAATCACCGTAGTCTTTCCAGCACCCGGAGGACCCATAAAAGCAACTGTCTGAATATGGGAATCTTTACGGACGGCATCAACAAGACGTATTCCTGCTTTTGCTTCCGGCGATTGGACGCCAACACGGTAGAGATTTTCCAACACTTCATGCGCAACAGGTAGAGGAGTGGTAGAGAAAGGCGCAATACGGACTACTGCCTCAGGAATCACTTCTGGTTTTACGCCTGCATTTTTTCTCCGAGGTGCGTTGTCCTGCCGCAGAGGAAATGCAACCTTCGACCCCTTCCCAATAATACGCGGGGAAATACCTGCACTCCATGATATTTCAGCACTTGCTGCACTCATATGGTTTTTCTTGGAAAAGTTACTACTACTGACGTTCCTCTGCTTTTTCGGGGTGCAATCACAATCGTACCGTTATGTTTTTCCACAATACGTTTACTCAAAAATAATCCAAGTCCCATGCCCTCGTATGTGGCATTATTTCCTTTGTAAAATGCTTCAAATATTTTTCCCTTATCCTTTGTGAGGATACCCACCCCGTTATCTTGAATGATAATAGAAACTGTTTTGGGTTTCTCTTCAATGGTTATCTCGATGTCCTTTTTCTCTTGAGAAAATTTACCCGCATTTTGCAAAATACAGGTAAAAAGTTCGAGAAGTTTGTCTGGATCTGCAATAATTTTTCCGCTTGGCTGCACGTGATTTTTTATATGCACAGAGAAGAGGGGATTTGTAAGGGAAAATTGCCGAACAGCCCGCTGCACCACGTCCGCAAGCAAGACGGGTTTCATTTGGTAAAAAAATACGCCATGTTGAATTAGGTCAACATTCAATAATTCGTTTACCAGACGGATGAGATGGGATGTCTCATCGGATAGCTCTTGCGCCCATTGCAAATAGGGGAAATTGAGGACGCGAAGTTTTCTGAGAAGAAGTTGTGTGTAGACATTGATTGCGGTGAGCGGCGTACGAAGTTCGTGTGCTGCAAGGGAAATAAATAAATCCCGTATCCGTAGTGCTTCTTTGCTTTCTTCATAGAGCTGCGTATTTTTAATAGCGAGCGTTGCCAAAGAGCTGTACATAAGCAGTCCGTGGCGCAATTTTTTTGTAAGTGTTTTTATGGTAACTGTACGAAGCGCCATAATACCAAGCGGACGGCCGCCATAGCTCAAGGGGACAATAAGGAGCGTCTCCATGGCAATATGCTTTGCCTCAGGGTGATGGCTTACAAATAGCTTTTTCCTTACGAGCATGGGGGATTGGGTAGCAAATACTTTATAGGAAAATCCCCTTGCACGAGGGGTAACTTGACCGTCTTGCGGAACAGTTGAGTAGACGCGGTGCCAACTGGCGCGGTATCTGAGAAATATCGACCCAGAAGCAATACCAAAAGCTTTTTTTGCCTCGCGAAGAAGCATTGCATAGGTATCCTCAGGAGAAAGTGGCTTCAATAAATGAACACTTATGCCAGAAAGTACTTGTAGTGAAGCGTTTACTTTCACATGAATACTTAAGTATCTATCTTGGGAGACAAGAAAAAAGTAAAAGGAAGATAAGAAATAGGTAAGAAGTGGAAGCAGTGCGCTACGCGATTAGATGACGAGGTTATTTTTTTGTTTTCTGGCTTCGGCTGCGTGTAAAAGTGAATTGGTCTTTCGTTCTTTATCGCTTTCATCCTTTTTTATTTTTGCTGCATTTCTTTTTTGCGTTTCTTCCGCAAGATTTTTTGTAAAGGCTTTTTGGCAAAGCGTATTCGTGCAAACAATTTGTGAACAATCAACCATGATACTGCCGGAAAATGTAGGTACTTTTTCCTTCCATTTTTTAGAAATACGCTGTGCGCTACCGCAGCGAGGACAAGGAAAATCAACGTATGAAGTACTTTTCATCATGAAGACAGGGATAGTATAGCACAAAAGTAGCCTAAAGACAACCCTCTGTTTGTCACTATCAGGCAAATTTCAGCAAATTTGCGTATAATATGGGTATGAGAATCCTCGTTGTTGAAGACGAACATAAGATTGCCAACTCCATAAAAAAGGGTCTGGCGCAGGAGCTTTTTGCAGCAGATGCCATATACACGGGAAGCGAAGGATATGACATGGCAGCAAGCGAAGAATATGACCTTATTATTCTGGATAGATTACTTCCGGGAATTGATGGCATTGAAATTTGCAAAAAATTGCGCTCGCAGGAAATCCACACGCCAATTCTCCTTCTTACCGCAAAAGGACAGGTAGAAGACAAGGTAGAAGGCCTTAATGCTGGTGCAGATGACTATCTTGCGAAACCTTTTGCTTTTGAAGAGCTGCTTGCACGAGTAAGAGCTCTCACGCGAAGGCCAAAGGCTACGCTTGGACATGTCCTTTCCGTTGGGACACTCACGCTCGATACGCTTACTTTTTCCGTGGAAAGGGAAGGCAGACCCCTTGCGCTTTCCAGTAAAGAATTTTCACTTTTAGAATACCTTATGCGACATGCCCAAAAAGTCCTCACAAAAGAACAAATTATTGCGCACGTATGGAATTATGACGCAAATATTCTTCCCAATACCGTAGAGGTGTATATCAAATTACTGCGCAGCAAAATAGACAAACCCTTTACAAACCCGCTTATTCACACCGTACGAGGATTTGGATACAAGATAGGATAATATGTTTACTACAGCCCGCATTACACTCACCATATGGTATCTTCTCATTATTATGCTTATTAGCATTATGTTTAGTTTTTCTATCTACCATATTCTAACAAACGAACTTGACCGCAGCTTCCATAGGATTACGCAAAGGTACTCCCAGGAATTTGGTGCTCTGGCGCCACAGATGAATCCTCAGCTATTAGAACCTTCCTATCTGCAAGCATCAGAAGACAGAATACAATGGATTCTTATTTACGTAAATTGTATTATTTTTGGCGTTTCAGGTATTGGAGGATACATCTTAGCAGGATTTACTCTGCGTCCAATAAAACAAATGATGGATGAGCAAAATCGATTTGTTACCGACGTTTCCCACGAGCTTCGTACCCCTATTACGTCGCTCAAATCCGAAATAGAAGTCTATTTGCGAAGCAAACATCGCACCAAAGAAGAAGCAGATGCACTCCTGGTAAGCAATCTTGAAGAGGTAAATAATTTGCACATATTGTCTGACAATCTGATACAACTCGTGCGGGAGCAAAAATCCCAACGCCACGTATCTACTCCTATCTCCCTTCAGCACGTGCTACAAATGGCGATGAAAAAAACGGAAAAATTGGCAAAACAAAAAAATATTTCCATAAAAAAACCGACCCGTGACCTTCGAGTAAAAGGAGACAAAGACAGCCTGTCTCAGGTATTTGCCATTCTTCTTGATAATGCCATCAAATATAGCCCAAAAAAAACCGTAATCACTATTACCATACACATGGTAGATGACAAAGCAGCAATCCAAATAACAGACCAGGGAATGGGGATAGAAGAGGCAGCAATTCCCCATATCTTCGATAGATTTTATCGCGCAGATATATCCCGCACAAAGCAGGAAATTCCAGGATATGGATTGGGTCTATCTATTGCGAAAAAAATAATTACCGAGCATCATGGACATATAGCAGTCAAGAGCATTTTGGGAAATAAAACAACCTTTACTGTTTTCTTGCCGCTTGAAAAATAACTTTCAGCACTTTTTCAGATGGTAAAACTATAGTGCATAGAGAGGATACGAGAAGGGATGACAGGCACGAGTTTTTTCTCCTTCGACTTTGCTCAGGATAAAAAGGGTCGCAAGCACTGGCTTGCCCTGGGTGTACCGAAGGGAAAAAGTTGCGGTTGGCAGGACCCCGAAAAAAATTATGACAACAGATAAGCAAATTGCCAAAGAAAATAAAAATTCTTTTTTTGTGCATACGCTTCAACAGACAAAACCACTCCTTTTTGGCACAAAATGGCGAACGTTCCTTACGCTTTTTTTTGTGGTAATTCTTGGGTTTTTTGGATGGAAAACATTTACCCAAAGTACTTCTTCGCCACAATACCAGACAGCCCAGGTGACAAAGCGCACCATTATTGCCTCTGTAAGTGAGTCTGGAAATATTTCTACCAATAGCCAAGGCGGCATTGGCTCGCCCACCACAGGGGTTGTTGAGGCATTGTATGTAAAAGACGGCGATACCGTAACGGTTGGGCAAAATTTATTTAAAGTAAAAAGTACGGCAACTTCACAAGAGATTGCCAGCGCATATGCGTCTTTGCTTGCGGCCCAAAATACCCTCAATAGCGCACAGGCAAAAATGAATTCTTTACAAGAAGCACTTTTTGTTGCCAACCAAGCATTCGTTACGGATAGAGGGGTAGCCAATCCAAGCGTTGGCCAGATGGCAGATCCAAAATATATTGAAGAAAATGCGGCATGGCTGCAGGCGCAAGCAGATTATACTAACCAGCAAGGCGTCATCAACGCAGCCCAAGCTGGCCTTAACTCTGCATCTTTAGCATACCAAGCAACTCAGGATTCACTTGTCACCTCGCCAATTAGCGGTACAATTGCAAATATTTCTGTCCAAGTTGGCTCCCAAGTAACCGCAAGTAGCGGCAATCTGACAAGCGAACTTGCTTCTTCTGCCAATACCGCATCCGGCACCACTGTCCTTACTGTTGGTGACTTTTCACGTCCAACTATTAAAATTCAGGCAAGTGAAGTAGACATTCCAAAAATTAAAACAGGGCAAAAAGCAACTATAACCCTGAATGCATTTCCTGGTAAAACATTTGTCGGGCAAGTGCAAGGAGTAGATACGGTAGGTACAGTTACCTCTGGCGTAGTTACCTACAATATATATGTTGCTTTTCTTGCTGCACCAGAGGAGATAGAACCAGGCATGTCTGCAACAGTCAATATACAAACAGCACGCAAAGATGACGTCCTTACTGTCCCTTCTGCTGCAATACAAAACACAGGAACATCTCCAACAGTCCGGGTCTTACAAAATGGCCAAATACAACAAGTACCTGTCACTATCGGTATTAGCTCTGATACAGATACAGAAATTACCTCTGGACTTTCTGAAGGACAGAGCGTGGTAACTGGTATTTCCACAACAGCAAGTGGCACAAGCGCTTCTTCACCTTTTAGTGCAACCCGCGGATTTGGAGGTTTTGGCGGCGGGGGAGCTGTTTTCCGATCAGGTGGCTCAGGAGCAGGTGGAGCAAGGGGACAATAAATCAGATGAAACTCAGCTGGTACTTAGGGTACCAGAACACCAGAATTATCTGATAGCCGGAAAACCGAGTTCTATCCGAGTTTATCTGAAGATGAATAGCATAACTATTGATATCTCACATATTTCAAAAATCTACCAAACAGAAGCCATGCAAACCGTTGCCTTGGACGATGTTTCATTTTCTATCAGTAAGGGTGAATTTGTTGCCATCATGGGACCATCGGGAAGTGGAAAGTCAACGCTCATGCATATTTTAGGAGCATTAGATACACCAACCAACGGTACCTACATCTTGGACGGGCAAAATGTGGAAAAACTCTCCGATGACGAACTTGCAGATATTCGGAATAAAAAAATTGGGTTTATTTTCCAGGCCTTTAACCTATTGCCTCGCATTACCCTTCTGCAAAACGTCATGCTCCCTATGCGCTATGGGGGAATGCCGGAAAAAGAAAGAGAAGAAAAAGCGCGCCAGTATTTGGAAATGGTGGGACTGGGAAAAAGACTCTCTCACTCGTCCAATCAAATTTCAGGCGGTCAGCAACAGCGCGTTGCTATAGCCCGTGCACTTGTCATGAACCCCGCTCTTCTTCTTGCAGACGAGCCAACTGGCAACATTGCCTCTGCTCAGGCAGAAGAAATTATGGCAATTTTTCAGGAAATTAACAACAGAGGACATACGATTGTCATGATCACTCACGAGCCAGACATTGCAGAGCATAGCAAACGAATCATCCATGTGAAAGACGGAAAAATTATTGCAGATGATAGAAATAAAAAACAGAAAAAAGCAAAACGGCTACATACAACAGATTAAAGGGGTAACAGGCGCGAGTTTTTTCTCCTTCGACTTTGCTCAGGATAAAAAGGGTCGCAAGCACTGGCTTGCCCTGAGGGTACCGAAGGGAAAAGTTGCGATTGGCAGGACCCCGAAGATATATGCATGATTTTTTAGAAATAATCAAAGAAAGCATTGCAACACTTTTCCTGAATAAGCTCAGGACAGGACTTGCGATTTTGGGTATTGTAATAGGTATTGGGAGTGTGATTGCGCTCCTTTCACTGGGACAGGCAACACAGCAAACAATCCAAAACCAAATCCAAAGCCTTGGGTCTAACTTGCTTTCCATTACCCCGGGGTCTATCAACGCCGGCGCGATACGAGGGGCTCAGGGAGGCGCAACAACCCTGACAAACGATGATGCAACCGCTATACAAACATCTCCCCAGATAACCGATGTCGCAGCTGTTTCACCAACCTATACCGGAAGAGTGCAGGTTGTTGCAGGTGGCAACAATACCAATACCTCTGTGATTGGCGTTACCCCATCCTATGCCGTAGTGAGCAATGTACAAGTTGCAGAGGGAAATTTTATCACCACACAGGACCAACAAGCGCTTACAAGAGTTGCTGTTGTTGGGCCTCAAGCAGCGGCAAATCTTTTCTCAGATGGCGCTGACCCCATCGGGCAACTCATCCGTATTAACAATATTGCGTTTCATATTGTCGGCGTGACTGTTTCCAAGGGCGGTACCGGCTTTCTCAACCAGGATGATAATATCTATATTCCCCTTTCCACGGCACAAGAAGAAGTATTTGGCGTAACGCACCTTACCAGTATTTCCGTCCAGGTAAAATCTGCAGACCTTATGACCGACGCAGAAAACCAAATTGGCTACGTACTTCTTTCGCGGCACAAGTTACAAAATCCAACGCAAGCTGATTTTAGTATTCTTTCCGAAGCAGATATTTTACAAGCTGCCACCACTACCACGAATACCTTTACCGCACTACTCTCTGGCATTGCCGCAATATCGCTTCTTGTCGGAGGTATTGGCATTATGAATATTATGCTTGTTTCGGTCACCGAAAGGACACGGGAAATAGGCCTCAGAAAAGCGCTCGGAGCAAAAAAACAAGTCATTGTCACCCAGTTTCTTATCGAGGCACTGCTTTTAACTTTTATCGGAGGAATTATTGGTATTCTTCTTGGTATCGGCGTTTCACTGCTGCTTTCGACACTTATTAAAATTGGTTTTGTTATATCGGTATCATCTATCCTTCTCGCATTTATCGTATCCGCTGGCATTGGCGTACTTTTTGGATGGTATCCTGCAAGGCGCGCAGCAAATTTACAACCAATTGAAGCATTACGTTATGAGTAAAGGAGGTGAACAGTATGAATAAAAACTCTCTTATTATTACTATTCTTGTTGCCATAATTGTTGGGGGTGCTGCATTTTTTGGCGGAGAAAAATATCAACAATCCCAAGCAAGATCCGGCTTTGCCCAATTTGCAGGACAAGGGGGCTTCGGAAGATTTGGCGGTGGCAGAAATGGTGCAGGTACTACGGTTGGGAAAATTATCAGTACGGACACCAATAGCGTTACCGTCCAACTTCCAGACGGCAGCAGTAAAATTGTAAATTACTCTGGAAGCACGAGAATAGTAAAATCTAGTACAGCAACTTCTTCTGACTTGACTACAGGAACAGAGGTAGCTGTATTTGGTACAACAAATTCTGATGGATCTGTCACGGCACAAAACATTCAAATTAATCCAGTACAAATGTTCCGTCCAAGACCATCGGGTACACCGACACAGTAAACAGATATTCGGATGAATTCAGAAGGTCAGTAGATCGATAAGCTCGTTTCTACTGACTTTTCTGGTATAATCTGAGCATGAAAAAGACAATTGTTATTGGCATCACGAGCAGTATTGCCGCATTTAAGGCTATTACACTTATCACACTTCTTAAAGAGAAAAAATACGACGTCTATGCGGCGATGACTCCACAAGCCGCACAGATGATCCCGGTAGAAGAATTTGAAAAGATAACAGGACATACGGTATCTGTTGATCTTTTTCCCAAAGACTTTGACTACAAGCAGATTTTGGAAAGCAGAGTAGTAGACCATATCTCTCTTGCCAAAATGGCAGATGTATTTGTTGTTGTCCCGGCAACTGCAAATACTATTGCCAAACTTGCCTATGGCATTGCCGACAATTTTTTGACTACCAGTATTCTTGCGACAAAAGCACCGGTCATTCTTTGTCCGGCAATGAATACCAATATGTGGACCAACCCAATCACGCAACACAATCTTTCTCTTCTTCGCACCTATCACTACACGATTGTCGAACCAACAAGCGGCATGTTGGCTTGTGGGGATGAAGGAAAAGGAAAGCTGGAAAACATCCCAACCATTCTGGAAGAAATTGAAGAAGTGCTTGCAAATAAAAATAGTCTCGCAGGAAAAAAGATTTTGGTTACTGCGGGCGCGACAAAAGAAAAAATTGATGACGTGCGCTATATCACCAACAGAAGTTCTGGAAAAATGGGACGGGCTTTGGCAGAAGAAGCTTTTTTGCAGGGAGCAGACGTAGTACTTCTTCGGTCAAATACAGCAGTAACCCCTTTCTCTCCTGTTCGTGAATATGTCTTTGAAAGTCCAGAAGACTTACGGACGCTATTACAAGAACAAGTGAAAAATTTTGATTATATTTTCCATACTACAGCAGTAGGGGATTTTCAAGTAACAAATTATCACAAAGGAAAATTAGAAAGCAACAAAGAAATAACGCTCGTATTATCTCCGCAAGAAAAACTTATTGCTTTCATTAAAAAAATAAATCCAAATATCCATCTTTTTGGCTTTAAGGCAGAATATAGCATGAGGGAAAAAGAGCTTGTCCAACATGCGCTACGAAAACTAAAAGAAGCACGTGCAGATGCTATTATTGCCAATGATGTGGGGAAAAAAGAAAGCGGTTTTGCTGCAGATAGCAATGAGGTATATATTGTTTTTCCTGACGGAAAATATTCGCATATTCCTTATGCGTCCAAAAAAGAAATCGCCCAAAAAATCCTGCAAGTGGTTTTTCTTCATAAAGCGTAAATTGACATCACATAATTACCTAAAGTATGGTACTGATGCTATATTAACTTCTGATGACCTTCAAGCGATAAAGGGAATTAGTAAAGAAGAAATTAATCCGATCCAGCAAGATGTGCATGGACGTAAAAGCCAATTAAATACAGTTGAAATGAGAGTTGAGGTGGTAAAAGATAGCCAAGAAGACACAATAAATGCTCTTTCTGAACTTATGAGTGCTGGTTATCTCATGCATGGACAAAGATTGAAAAAAGTAGAAGATGTTCTTCATATCTCCCATTCTCAATAAATATACAGTCTTTTATTTCATCTGGAGAAAATCACGTACCTGGGCTAACAATTCTTCTTCCCCGTCAGAATTATTTGTTATTGTCCGATGGGGGATATTTGGCGCATCGAAATTTGCAACCATTTTTCTTACGTAGGCCAGGGTGAGGGGATAGGTATTTTGGTGCAGGAGACGCTCACTGCGGATAGGGTCATTATTTTCAATAAGGACAAATTGTGCATCAGGGAATTTCTTCAATACTTGTTGCCGGTATTTCTCTTTGATGTACGTCTGGGCAATAACAAGATGTGTGTGTGCACTTTTTAATTCTTCTATCTTTCTCAATATGCTTGCAAAAAATCTATCCCGCATTGCATCTGTTACTTTTTTTTGCGTGTGAATTGCCTCGCGCATATCCCCAGGAAGTAACGCATCACCATCATAAAAATAAAATCCAAAATTTTTCTGGAATATGTTTCCGGTGAATGTTTTGCCCGCCCCAGGCAACCCAAAAAGTATATAGAGCATTGGCATATTATACCAAAGGCTAGACTTCTTTTTGGTACGATGCGCCAAGATGTTGGATAGTACCAGTCGCTGCTTTTGTTGCCTCCAGCATTGCTTTTGGAATATCTCCCGATTTTTTATACCAATAACAAAAATACGCTTGATACGCATCTCCAGCACCTGTAGTATTCACGACGGTTGTTGGAAAGGCATCTTGCTGATACGTATTGTCGGAAGTAAACACGATGCTCCCTTTTTCCCCACGCAATGCAACTACTACTGTATCGTAGGTTTGGGCAATGTAATGCAAAAAATTTAACGACTCGGTTTCTTTCTCTTCAACACTTTTCATAACAATGTCCAAGTTGGGAGCAAACTTTTCAATAGGATCTGTCCGAAAACTATACGTTGAAGATCCTAAAAAATCTCCCACTTTTACTGTATGTGGCAAAACAAGCTGGACAAAACTTTCAAACAGAGCAGTTACCGGCTTAAATAGTACAGCTCGTGCGATGTCTTGGGTTTTGAGAAAATCTTTTTCTTCTTCACGCAGCATTCTTTCTTGCAATACGCCAATATCCCAATTGGCAAAATGCGAATCCGTGCTACTCGTGCGGATAATGTCAACGGTGCTTGTATTCCCTTTTTCTTCTGTCAAAAATTTTGTCGCAATATGGCACGTGTGACATGCCGCTATATACTTCTTTCCCAACGCATCTGTACCAACTGCAGAAAGAAGGGTAGACTGGGCTCCTGCTTGCTTTGCATGGTAGGCCACATTAAATGCCGTACCGCCAAGAAATCTTTTTCCTTCATCGACAAAATTGTCTACGCAGCAATCACCCAACACGCTATACGTAATCTGTGGCATACGTACAAAAGTATAAAGAATGTTATTTTCGATAGCAAGCAGGGAAGACAGTTGACAATCTATCTGTATTTAGTTATACTATCAAAATATTAGAGTATCTAAGTATCTATGGATACCCAAACAACCAAACTAATTGAGGAGATGTTTACTCTTTCCCGGCTTATGAAAGACCAAATGGCCATCCATTCCAAAGTTGGCAATTTGACTTTTCTCCAACTACAAACGCTTGTTTTTATTGCCAAAACTCCTACGTGCCAGATGAGTGATATTGCTGCGAAATTTAAGATAGAATTACCTTCTGCAACAAGCAGTATCAAGACGCTGGTAAATGCAAAGCTCGTTGCCCGAAAAACAGATCCAAAAGATAGAAGATTGGTACGCATCAACCTTACCACATCAGGAGAAAAGCTTTTTAAAGACGCGATAAAAGAAAGAACCAAAAAAATGCAAGTTTTTCTATCCCATTTGTCTACCGAGGACAAAAGTGATTTACTGCGGATTTTACAAAAAATGATTGCTACAATAGAAAGAGTATATGAAAAATAAGACCTACATCGCTGGCCTTATGCTAGTTGTCATCATTGCACTGTCTGCTACTCACGTGCTTCTGGACAAACTTACCAAAACCTCCCTGCAACACGCCACCACAACCATCGCTGTCAAACAAGTTGGCGAGACAATTGTTGGAAGTGGAACAATTCACTCATCCCAAGAAGCAACATTGCACTTCCAAACAGGCGGAAAAGTGACCTATCTTCCTTTTAAGGAAGGAGACGCGGTAGCACAAGGCGCAACCATTGCACAACTCGATACCTACATATTACAACAGCAGCTCACCCAAGCGCTCAACAACTACCAATCCACACGGGATGCATTCGACCAGGGACAGGCAAATGCCCAAACCGGCGTCCTCCAACTGGGCCAAAAAAATACTCTCAATATATACAACCAGTCTTCTCTTGGTGGAGACTCCCAAAATAATGCGATTAACGATGCAGTAAAACGAATTCTGGACCAAAACCAATCCACCCTCAATAACTCGGTAATTAATGTACAATTGGCAAATTATGCCCTCCAGCTTGCCACACTTTCTGCTCCTTTTAGTGGTGTATTGGTGAGTGAGGATATCACCACCCCCAACCAAAATGTTACTCCGGCAACAGCATTTTTTCTCGCGGACCCAACGCAGCTTCTCATGAAGGCAAATATTTCTGCAGAAGATATTGATTTTGTAAGTGTTGGAGCACAGGCCCACGTACAACTCACTGGGTCAACAACCAAACTCACCGGTATCGTAAGTAAAATTTATCCACAAAAAGTAACACTCCCGGATGGGGAAGATGTCTATGTGGTGGATGTCACAGCCCAACCCATAAACAACATTGCAAAATTAGGACAGACAGGCGTTGTGGCGATCGAAAGCAATGCAAAACAAGCAACCATTCTTGTCCCAACGTGGACAATCGTAGGCCATACTGCAGTATGGGTTTTGGAAAATAATAAAGCAGTGCTAAAAAATGTAGTGCTTGGAAAAACGCATGATGCCCTTACCGAAATAGTCAGCGGCCTAACTTCCCAAGATGCCATTATTACCAATCCGCAAATCGTTGCCGCAGACAAATATAACGCACTATGAAAAAATTATTCTCACACATAAAAAATCCAAAAATAGTACGAGTACTTATTGGATTACTTATCCTTATTCTTGCAGTAGGAGGAATTATCTTTATAGAGTTGGACATGGGCAGAGTCTTTATCGACGATTCTCTGGTGCAAAGTCCGGTAAGCTCCCTTTCTCCGACCAATCCTGGCACTTTACAAGAGCTTGATGTCTATGAAGGGGAAGTTGTCAAAAAAGGAGATACGGTCGCAATTGTTGACGGACAGACAATTCCTGCACCGGTGAGTGGCACTGTGGTGATGGCAAATAACCAAATAGGAAGTACTGTGAGTAGCCAAAATCCAGTTGCCCAACTTATTAATCCTGCAAATACGAGAATTGCCGGCACCATCGATGAAAATAAAGGGCTCAGTGATATAGCTCTTGGCCAAGTAGTTTCTTTTACCGTGGATGCACTCCCTGGACAAACATTTTGGGGGTATGTGGATGAAATTAGCCCTGCTGCCAAAACAACCCAAGCGACATTTTCCATCTCTTCGGAGCGTCCTACTCAACAATTTGTTGTCTACGCAACCTTTAACAGCAGTACGTATCCGCAAATAAAACAAGGCATGTCTGCCAAGATGACCATCTTCACCAATACCAAATAAGAAGTAGGAATTATGATTTAAGATTTAGGAATAACGGGTTAATAGATTGATGGGTGACGCGAGTAAAATGCTAACAGGGGCGCAACGACCACAAGCTGTATAGCGCAGGGAGTAAGCACTGCGAGTTTTACGAGCGGCAGGACCCAGGAATTATATGAAGAAAACAACTACTTCTCCTACTTCCACTTCTCAAAAAGGCTTTCAGTCCCACGAATGGATTATCCTTGCAACCCTTATGCTAGGGTCTTTTCTCGGAAGACTGGATGGGACCATTGTAAATTTGGCACTTCCTAAAATTATTATCGACTTTGGTATTACCGTTACTCAAGCAAGCTGGATTTCCACTGCCTACATTATTGCAAATGCAATTTTTGTCCCGGTATTTGGCAAATTGGGAGATATGATGGGAAGAAAAATTCTCTATATTTGGGGGATTGTCGGCTTTACCATTGCCTCTGTACTTGCCGGCTTTTCTTTTAATTTATCTTCTCTTTTGGTATTTCGTGTCCTGCAGGCAATTATTGTCTCCATCGATTATCCGATTGCACTCTCTATCATTGCCTTTACCTTTGAGGACAAAGGCAAAAGAGCACAGGCAATGGGCATATGGTCTGCAGTCTTTGCTGCAGCCGCGGTATTTGGTCCACTCTTAGGAGGCCCACTTATTGATACCTTTGGATGGCGCTCGGTATTTTATGTGAATGTACCACTTGGGGCTATTGGGACGTTTTTGGCTTTTAAATATATCGAGGAGCCAGTGAAAAAAATTAGAGGCCTGAAGAATTTCGATGTCCTTGGCTCTGTACTCTTGGGTATTGCCCTTGGAAGTATGGTGCTTGTCCTCGATCAGGGACAAAGCTGGGGCTGGATAGATGGAAAAAGTATCCTGTCTTATATTGTCTCTATCGCAACATTTGTCTTATTTATTTTGGTAGAACAAAGACAGAAAGAACCGGTTGTGGATTTGAAATTTTTCAAAAATGCTACCTTTACTGCCTCTATTATTACTTCTTTTTTGTCTTTCATGGGCATGATTGGGGGAATTTTTCTTATTCCTCTTTTTGCCCAGACATATTTGGGGTATTCTGTTACCAAAACAGGGCTTCTCTTTATTCCTATGGCATTTGCTATTGCCATAGCAGCACAAATTGGAGCACGGCTATCCACCAAAATGCCGCCACGTTTTCTTACGGCAGCAGGCATGCTTACTGCAGCATTTGCCTTTTATCTTTTCTCTGGCATAGATATTCGTTGGACTGAGTGGGATATTATCTGGCGGCTTTTTATTATGGCATTTGGGCTTGGTATTGGCCTGGCACCTCTTACCCAGGCTGCCACCAATACTGTCCCTCTTCACGAGGTAGGCATTGCGTCCTCGGTCCTTGCGCTTGCGAGAAATATTGCGGGCGCATTTGGGACGGCAATTTTTGCAACAGTGTTGTCAAATAGCGTTACCGCAAACCTCTTGCAAATTCAAAAATACTCAACCATTCATACGACATCTCCACAACTGCTTGGAGAAATTTTTGCGCTCATGGCGACAAAAGCAAATATCAATGCCTATGCAACCGTCTTCCACTGGGCAATTTTCTTTATGATTATTGGGGGATTGGCAGCACTTTTTGTCAAAGAAAGCAAAAGGGATTTTGCAACTGCAAAGGATATTGAGATGGAGCACCCAATGGAGATATAGTAGCTATCTAGAAAGCAGGACTTCTCCGGCCGCGTCTAGTCGAAGAAACATAACGCTTTCCATCGGTAATTGCAACATCACTTGAAATAATACGGGTTTGTTCTCTTACAGATCTTATAGGCGGAAGTATTCCAAAGAAAGGATTAAACATTTTTCCTGGTTCTGTTGGTAATTCAAGTAAACTCTCCGGAAGCAAATGGGCATATCTCCTAAAATCAAATGTTTCATTTCCTGGCTCTTTTGGATCATAAAAAGCATCATGCCATTTTTCCTGCAATACTTTTATATCAACGATAAGATATTGTCCATTTTGTATCTGTGATTCTTTAATAAATTCATTGACGATATCCTGATTAATTTTTCCCCCTTCCACAGCTTCTTGTAAAATTCTTACTGTCACCTCATGTGCCCTTTGTAAAGATTCAACCATCACCATCCAAATCGCTATATTTTCTCTTTGAGAATTAGATGCATTTTTAAAATCCAATGGATCAACAGAATCAATATTAAAAGACGTTGCATCGGCTAAATTTTTCCTAGCAAGCTGTGTCATTTCGCTTCTATAGGTAAACGCTTGAAGTAAATTTGTTTTAAGTTTTTTCATTTCTCTTGCAGCATTGGATCTCCCTATAGTTGTCGTGCCAAATAATTTAATAACTCTGTCAGGTCGAGAACCGGCTCCATACTTTCTCACAAGTGGGCCTCCATAAGGATTTGATTCCTTAACAAGACCTCCAAACATCCTCGCCTGAGCAGCAGCAATTGTTGGTAAAAAAGTTGCCTCAGAGGATAATAAACCGGTAATAAAATTATCCCTATCTTTAACGCTGTGCATAGCTTCTCTTCTAGAGCTTTTACTGTCCCAAAAATGGATGGCCTCTAAAAGCATAAAATACCACTCTTCATTCCTATCTTGTGCCAAATCTGTAATTCCACCAAGTGGACTTTTTTCTTTTCTTTTGCCAGCCCTATACCCATCCATTGCATCCATAAAAAGCCCCTTAAGATATTTGTAGTACTGTGGCAATCCCCATTGGTTTGTCATAAATCCTTCAGTTGCTGCATCCCTCACTAGCCTTGCCCCAAGCACGCTCAAGCCGTTTGCAGACAAACCCTCCGGAGCAAGATGTAATAATTCAGCAATTCTCAACAAAAACTCAGACCTACTCCTTCTTCCTGCTTCTTGACCTGCATGGAGCGCATTTGGGTCACCATCTGTTGTCTCATGCAAATATGCACTTAAAGACTCAATTGGAGGTTTCACTAATTGGATGGGAGGATACGCATGAGCTATGCTATACCTTTTTAGGACATCTGACTCCTCTAATTTGGAACAAAACTCTTGAAGATGAATTTGAGGATTTACGTTAGCAATAATATCACTTGTTCCATGTTCAAAATATGCAAAATTTATTGTTTCTTTACTTTCGCCTACGACATTTTCAATTAGAGTTAAGGCTGCAATTTTTCCAGCAATATCTGGAATTATTGCAAAAGTAGTACTGTTTGTATTGTCTGGATCTTTGACATAAGTAATCTTTGCTCCTTGTATCTTAATTTTTAATTTTTTTAAGACTTCATCAGCTCTTGTTGAAGAAACTTGAAATTTTACAAGAAAATTATTCTCACCACTTGGCGGTTTTAAATTCAGATCAGGAAGATCATTTATAATAGCTACTATGGCACCTTTTGCCTTTCCATGACCCCAAGTATGCGATACGCCATTAATGATTACTTCTCTATTTTCTAACTTCTCTTGCCAGCCTTTATCCTCAACTAGCTCTCTACTTTGGTTTGAATAATAAATTCTTGTCCCGAATTCCGTAAGTAAGGCGACTACTGGAAGGTTCATAATTCCTAATTGCTGCTTCGCTTCATGATATGTTGATTCAGTTGAAACAATAAGAGGAATCTTTTCTCGTGTTGTTATGTCTCTTATTTTTCTTACATTCTCTCCCAGATGTCTTCCGCCCGTCTCTATTCCCTCTAAATCCAGAGCGACTACACGCAATTGCTTACCCAAACTAATTCTCTCACTAAAAAAACTTTCATGACTTAAGGGCCTTGGATCGACTTTAATTACTTCACTCATGTCTTTTGCATATTACCACAATTAGCATACATTTTCAAACTCTAGGACCTTATTAATTATGTTATTTTTGTGTTTTTAGTTTATTGACCCGAAACTGAAACGTCACTACCCGCAAATCTTTCGCTATTTGCAATTTTTTTTCCTAAAGGGAGGCGCCAAAATAGATAATAAATTTGCCTTTTTAACCATATCAATGGGTGATTAAATACGCTTGTTTCTTCAAGCTGTCTGACATAATCATCCCACTCCTTAAAGCGTTCAATACTTGCTCTTTCTCGCCCTGTTGCGCTATCATATGCAGTGTCAAATTCTTGCGCAATCCTTCTCATATTGGCATGGGGACCAACCCTTCTCAAATCAGTGGATTTAATCTGACCATTTCCCCGAGAACCTAAATATCTTTCTAAAAGCGCCCTTGGAGTAAGTGCATACACAAATTCATCAGAAACTTTTAAATCCCCAGAAGCACTTGTTGTAGCAACTTGTAGCTTAACAATCTCATATGAGTCGAGCCTAATTTCCTGCTCTACGCCACTCTCTGTTACAAGTCCACCAAATCTATAAAAAAACCTACCTCTTGCATCTTCACGTGGTGGCCTAATTTCCAAATCTCCATTAAATTTTGGGACAAAACTGTGTATTCCTCTACCAAATCTTCTTCTCAGGCGTTTACCAAGAGGCTGGGGCGTATAAAAAATACGTTCGAATGATGGTCTTGGCCAGACTTCGCTTGCACTTTCTGATGAAGGTTCATTTTCACGTATCGCTTTTTGTACTGCTGCTAACCTTTCTTCTAGAGGAAAATTGTACCCTTCTTCATAGGTGGGATAATCAACTATTCCATCTTTATGTGAATAGGGAATAGCCCAGGCATCAAAATCTACTATCGTACCGTTTTCTTTGCGTATCGCAGTAGCTTGTGCAGGATTTCGCAAAATGAGCTCATGGGTAAGAGGATCGTAGTCTTCAGGCAAAATAGTAGACTTGTCGCCAAGAAGCCGATCCCAGCATCCACCAACCATAATTGGTAAAATTCCATTTTCCATTGCTATTCCCTGCATTCTAGCAATATGTGTAAATAAAGGGGGTACGCCTGTTTCAGGTTGTTCCGTGTTGCGCACTATAGTATCTGGACTTCTCATTCAGAGATTTTATACTATTTGTCATTTGTTTTCCAGAAAACACTCTAAGATTTTTTTGCTTTTTCTTACTTGCGGTGGTATTATGGGCTTATCTTATGGGAGCACCTACCGTAGAAAAACCAATAGTGCGGCCACCTTCGTATCCTCCGCGGCCCAAATTAACGCAGCGAAGACAGAGCCCATTGCAACATTTTGGAATCGGGCTTGGAGCAAATGCAGTGGAGGGAGGTTTCTATTCACTCCTTGCACTTTTTCGAAAAATTCCTGTTTGGGAAAGAGCACCAATTATTGAAGAACATATCAGAACGCAAACTGTCGTACATGCACTCGATGCAGTCAAAAAGTACATGGAAGACCATGGAGAAAAAGACACAAATGAATATCAAGAGATTTTTGGAGAAATTTCTGAACGCTCTACAAGAAGAGGAGTTGATACAAGATATGGTGATATTACGTACGTGGGAAAAGGATGGAATTCACTAGTATATAGATTTCACGCTGGCGACAGGTCATATGTAGTAAAACTGGGAGCAAAATTTTCCCCAGACCCTAAATTTTTCTTAAATCCTAGCAACCCGAAACATGCAGATGAACTAAATCATAATTTGGATGTACTACAAGAAGAAATGAATATATTTGATTTACCAAATCTCATACCCACTCCGCAAATAATTAGGCATGTTTCATTTCGTAATTTTTTACACATCCCTTTGAATAGAACAATTCATATCATGCCAGAAATACCCAATGAAACTATTATGACTCTCAATGAAGTTGCTGCTCTAAAAAATTCGGATAATACTGCACTAGAAGCATTGCAAACTGAATATGAACAATATTGTAAGTTAAGAAGCGATTTGATAAATAAATACAATTTAGATTTCGACCTTCATGGTCGAGATAATGTGGTGATTGTGCGAGAAGGATCTCGAAAAGGCAATAGCCAACTACCTTATCAGTATCACATAAAAGTGCTTGATGTTGGACTACGAGTACAAGGAACCAATAGACCAATTTCAGACCTCGCACATGATTTTTTTGGGCTTCTTCATTCAATCCAAATGCGGTATGCAGTCTATGGCGAGAAGCCTCCAACCCTTAATGAGATTCTACTAACAGAAGACAGCAGACACATAACTCCTGAGCTCAATATAACAGATAACGGACTTCTGAGACGTTGGGCAATTAGATTTAACGCAAACCAAGCGCGGTCCCGGCTATAGTTATTGCTATCGTTAGCGCAAAAAGAACAACTTCAGAGGATGGGAGCAAAAATGCTTACAGAAATATAATCTATTTATTTTTCCTGCAGTACAGACAATACATTTCCAGCGGGGTCAGTAAACCATGCAATATCAGGACCCATGCCATTTTTTAGTCCTCTGGCAATACCTTTTTCGTCTTGGGTAAATGGCATGCCTTCATATCTTTCAAATTTCACACCTTTTTGGGAAAGTGTGTCTACTGCTTCATCAATATTTGCTACAATAAAATTGAGTATGGTATACGTTGCCGGCGTATGGTTTTCTTTTTCATACACAAAAAGAGTACTGCCGCCAGGTAAATGCAATTTCAGTCCCATACCTTTGGTATCTTCCACTTCTACACCAAGTGTCTGCTCATAAAATTCTTTTGCTTTTTCCAAACTATTTACCGAGAAACCGGAGAATGTTGCAAGGGGAGTAAACATATTATGTATACTGTATCAAATTCCATAGATTGTTGTAAAGGGAAACGCAGTTTTCCTATTGATTTCTCACAATGTATCTGCGATAGTGTGTATATGGCGAAAATGAATCCGGTTGTCCATTTTGAAATGCCGGCGAAAGACAAAAAACGAGCTTCTGACTTTTACTCTTCCACATTTGGCTGGCAGATGACATTAATGGGTCCTGAAATGGGAAATTACCTCATGGCAGCGACAACAGAAACGGGTGAAAATCGTATGCCCAAGACACCCGGCGCAATTAATGGAGGATTTTTTGATTATCAAGATAGGGAAGGCTTTAATATGCCACATTTGGTAATCTCTGTAGACAATCTTGAAGAAGCTATGGAAAGGGTACAAGCATCAGGTGGGAAAATTCTTGGCGGGTCAAAAGGCCCTGATACCATTGATGACATTCCTGGAGTTGGACGCTATGTCTCATTTGAAGACCCAGAGGGTAACCACGTTGGCATGCTGCAAGCAGCATAAATCTTCATTTTCTCCTTCTGCAAAAACTAACCACTCATGTAATTTTCCAATACTATTATTTTAAAAAATATGTTACATTGTATTGTATGAAATATATTGTATTTACTTTTGATGGATCAGGAACACCTATTGCCCAGCATTTACAAATGGAGGGACAAGACGTGGTACTTGCGCAAGTGAATGATACGGAAACCCTTACGTCTGAGGAAGAAACAGAATATATCCTTGAAGAGAAGCAGGACAAAGAACAACGCCTTTCCATATTTGATGGCATGCTAAAAAAAAGACCTGCAGAAGAACTCCTCAAAGAAATGAAATCATACAAAAATCCAGAGGAATATTTTATTTTTTTTGATACCAACGGACTCTATGCGCTTGCAGAACAAATTAAAGACCTGGGATTTCATGGAAATTTTCCAACCCATGAAGACTATTTATATGAAACAGATCGGGATAAGGCAAAAGAATTTGTTAAAAAATATTACACAAAATTAAATATTGCCCGCAAAAAAGAATTTACCAGCATCTCGGATGCAAAAAAATTCTTAAGCGAGACAGATGAGGTATGGGTGCTAAAAAGCAATAACGACGGCGCAAATGCTTTCGTCCCGGACGTTGACGAACCATCACTTGCAGCACGACAAGTCATGGAAGTATTGGATAAAGATGCTGCGTCCTATGGCTCGGAAGGATTTATTTTAGAATTACTTATTCCATCGGTCATGGAAGTCACGCCGGAAAAACTTTACTATGACGGCGTCCCACTTGGGTCATCTATCCTTATTGAGAATAAACCGCTAGGGAGTGGCAATATTTCTATTCAGACGGGCTGTGCTGCGGATTTGGTTTTTCCCATTGCAGACGATGACAGGATCAACGAAATTGCATTCCCCCCAATTGTCGATGAGCTCGCCAAAGCGCACAAGGGACTTTTTTATTGGGATGCTTCCATCCTTATTAATAAAAGGGATGGAAAAATGTATTTTGGAGAGTTTTGTCCAAATCGGCCAGGATATAATTCATCACTCACTGAATTTGCCCAATCTGGAAGTGTGCATGAATTTTTTGAAAAAGTTATGCAAAAGAAAAACCCATTTACTCTCGGGACCGTTGCTTCCTCAATTAAAATTTTTAATTTGCATCGCGATAATGAAACCCAGCAAATTCTCGGCGGACTCACCGTTGATTTTACCCCTGAGGTAGAAAAAGATATTTGGCTCTGGGATGTAAGGAAAAAAGGGAAAAAACTTATAAATATCGGATATGGAGACACCATTGCCGCAATTACCGGATCGGGAAAATCTGTTGAGGAGGCAGTCAATAGAATGTACAGAACTCTTGATAAATTCTCTTTTGTAGAGGCATATTATCGTCCAAAAGCAGACTATCTATCTCTGGGATATCCTACCTCTATTCTTAATAGGCTTAATTATGGCATGGACAGAGGATTGTACAAAATACCCTTTAACGTAAAAATAGGGGATGTCATGTAGGGGAAATCTACCTTTTTGCCTTCACTTTTACTTGCATTTTGTACACGGATCGTTGGTACGCTTTCCAATCCATTCCCATATTCTCGATAAAATGGCGCTCAATGGTATTTGCCATACGGTGATATTTGGAGTACAGCCGATATTCTTTTTTGTGCTTGTCCGGCGCGTCATCTTTCGTATCGAATGCGTCAATAAGGGACACGGGAATGCCCGCAGACTTGATGAGGGTATATTCGATAAACTCATGCAGCATCACCGCATTATGAAAAACTGGGTTTTCCATGTCGTAGGAAATAATGGTGGAGTCAAAATAGTCTCCCACATCATCATAGCGCATTGCTTTCCGAACTTTAAACTTCAGCCGAGAGTAATCTATTAATTTTGCTAAGGACTTGCGTTTCATGAAAACCCATTATATCGTACTCATGTTATTTCGTAAAGAGGGGGTTATTCGAGGCCAATTAGATTCAGCTCATTTATATCTTATAGTTATTTTGCTCTTTGCTTCCCCCGCATGCTTAAAATTCGTAACAATCACTCCCTTGGAAGAGGATTCCGGTATCTTCTTCTGGCCCCGGGTGCCTGGAGGACGCCACCCATGGAGATAAATTCAAGCACAATGATCTTTCTCGCATAGCTACACTAACACAGAAAAGATATGAAAGATTATCGACTAACATTTGTCCTGTCTTTATGTAATTGGTAAACTAAAGTAAAATGTAGAACCTTTTCCTTCGATGCTTTTTACCCAAAGCTGCCCCCATGCTGTTTGACAATTTCGGTGGAAATAAATAATCCAAGACCAAGTCCAGGAATGTCACTTTCTTTTTTCTCTTTCGCCCTGAAAAATCGCTCGTATATTCTTTCTTGAAACTGCCATCCAGAGGTAAGAATTTATGCAAGGTAACTATATCATCTTTGGTTATTTCTGCATATCTATATATGCCTTCGTGCTTTGCTACATCCTCAGCATATGGGTTGGCAATAATATTTGTACCATAGTAAGAAGTATTTGGGTCTGAGCCTGTTCTATCGACTGCGACAAAGAAATATTGGTTTTCATGAGCTCTTGCTTTAACCAAATGTTCCATAATTGCGGCAAATCTAAATGTGCTGGATGTACTCTTTCGAGACTTTGCTATATTCTTTGCCTCTCCTGCATTGGCTGTAGGATCGTATAAAAAATCTAAAATACGCTAACAGTATTACTAAATAGATATTCATAAATATAGTAAACCAGAGAAAAAGTATTATTTGTTGGTGCAACGACAATAGTAAGATAAAAATTAGATATTGAAATCCCAAGCCATTAACACTCAAAAAGGAAACAAATACAGCAGGTATCGTTCTTCCCCTTTTTCCTATAACTCTATCCGCAATTAAAACAAATGCATCTTGCCATTTATAAAAGATTTTATAAAAGAAATATAAAATCTTTAAAATAAAACGATTATCATAACTGTAATTACTTTGATCGTCTTCGTTAACTTTACTTGTTGTATCTCCATGGTTGGTATTACGAAAAAGTATATAATAGAAATTAAAAAAACTCCCTTGAATGACAAAACTCAAAAAACCAAAGACACGTATCCATAGTGGGACGTACGTAACGGATAAAAACAGAAATAAATTCCCTACGAAATCAAGATTGCTATCCAAAAATCTTCCCACCCTTGAAGGTCGATTGCGAATTCTAGCAAGCGAACCATCAACAGCGTCGAAAATGTTTTTTAATAGAATAAGAAGAGAGGCAATTAGAATATTGGATAATCCACCTACTGCAATTAATGCTGCTGCAATAACCATTAGAAAAAAATGGAGTAGTGTTATTTGATAGACTTGTATACGTGTAGTTTTTAATTGTAATGCTATCCAGACAGCAATTGGCCTAGCATAATCTGAGAGATCAATAAAGGAACTATGTCTAACCTTATGGCCATTATTCTTTTGCATTTATGAAAGCTCATCAATTTTTGCAGCCATAATAAAGTCATTTTTCGATAATCCACCAACCGCATGAGTAAATAGATCTATCTGCACTTTGTTATAAAAAATATAAATATCGGGATGATGCCCTTCTTCTTCTGCAACTTTCGCTACTCTATTTACGAATGATACCGCTTCTTTAAAATTTTTAAGTGTAAATTGTTTACGCAGTCTATGCTCTGTGTCTCTCAGTAGTAACCATGTTGGAATCTGAGGTTTTAATGCATTCTCCTGCTCTTCTGTTAATGGTGGCTCTCCTCCTTCGCAAGGCACACAATGTTTATTTTGTAAATGAGACGACTGCATATACTACTCCAATGGATAGCCAGGAAACCAATCTTGTTTGATATGATCCTCTGCTATACCCATCCCTTTAAGAAGAGTGCCCAAATTTTCTACCATTGGTTCTGGACCTGAAATATAAAAGATTGGTTTTTGTATATCTGGAATAAGCTCGCGAATTTTCTTCTCATCAATGTGTTCTGGGGAAAAAATATAGTGAATTTTAAAATTTAAATTACTCTTTGCAATTTCTTCTAATTCGTCTTTGTACACAATGTTTTGGTCCCTATTGGAGTAAAGAAGTGTTACATTTATAGGTTTTTTATCCTGATCTAATTGCTTGAGAATAGATCTAAATGGAGTAATACCTATTCCTCCTGCAATAAATACATGCTCTTTTTCTGGATCCTCAAGCGTAAAATCTCCTTCCAGAAAAGATACCTCTATTGATTTGCCAATTTTTAAATTTCTCAGCTTATTTTTAAAACTACTTCCTTTTTCATCAGTAAATCGCGTTGTCAGCATAACATGCCCTTCAAAGGGAGCTGCTGAAATAGTAAACCATCTATCAGACCCCCTATCATCAGTTGGCTCATGATGGAGAATATAATGTAAAAATTGTCCTGCTTTCCAGGATAGAGGCTCTTCAGGCTGAAAAATAAAGGATTCTACGTTGGAAACTTCTGTTTTTCTATCAATCAATTGTAATTTCATGTCTTAATTTGCTACTAGTTTTGTAATATCAATGCCTTGTTCTTTCAAGTATTTTTTCCGCAGTCGATAAATCCAAAGTACTCCATTTCGTTCTGAATCTAATATTCCAGCTTCTACCAATTTATTAAAATGATGTGAAAGAGTTGGCTGAGAAAGAGAAAATTTTTTCATTAAGTCTTGGCAAGTCATTTCCTTAACAGGCACTAATTGTTTTACAATTTCTACTCGTGTTTCATCACCTAATGCTTTAAGAATTTTCAGAGTTTGCTTTGACATATTAATTATTGATAGACTTCAATAATTGCATAATACATCTGGATAGAAAATAAGTCAAGATTTTTCATACTTGACAAGCATTAGTAGGGCACACATTTCGGACAAGTAAGGGCGGTCTTTGTCTTAATGTCTACCATAAATCATATCATCTTTAGACTACCAGTTCGAATCCAACTCCTGTTTGATAGGGTTTGATATAAATACCGATGAAAATTCAAGGCTAAAATTTTTGCTGGGGATAATGGACTATGTGGGAACTTTTTATGCTATGTCTTGGGTTTTGACTTTACCGTCACGCTTATAGTAGGTAATTATAACACCACTTGGGGTGACTTTAGACTGAAAGAGTGTGAAAGCAGCAGGTATTGTACCTTTATCAAACAATCGTTTTCCGCTACCTAAAGTGAGGGGGAATATTTTAAGCCAAAATTCATCCACTAAATCATACTCCATTAATGACTGGATAAGATTAGCGCTTCCATACACCTGTAGATCTGGACCGTTTGAGTTCTTTAGCTCTTTTAATTCTTTAATACCTTTTATCACTTCCGTATTTTCCCATGTCGGGTT